>JANOZG010000665.1:0-4998 GCA_031429275.1 Planctomycetota bacterium | reverse complement strand
CTTGCCGCCAGCAGTTTGCACTTCCAGACCAGCGATAATGGCCTGCAGGTGATTATTGCGGCTGCTGGCTGGAATCTGGCTGCGAATTGTGGAATCAAAGACGCTCACGCCGACAGAATCATGTTGTTTCAGCACCAGCATCGCGAAGGCTGCCGCGACCGTGCGAGCGTAATCAAACTTAGACATGGCGCCTGTTGAGAACTCCATTGATTCGCTGCCATCGACGACCAGCATCACACGAACGTTTGTGTCCTCTTCGTATTGCTTCAGATAGTAACGGTCCGAACGTGACCAGAGTTTCCAGTCAATACGGCGCAGGTCATCTCCGGCCACGTATTCACGGTGCTGCAGAAATTCCAGCGACTGTCCGAAGTAAGGACTGCGGTGCATTCCCGAGACGAAGCCTTCGACGACACGACGCGCCCTCAGCTCTAATCTCGCGATTCTCGCGATCTCTTCAGGCCGCAAAAATCTTTCCAAGTGCTGGGTCACTTGTGAGTTCACTTTCCCGAGCAGGAGTTTCCTGGATAAGCCGTTCGATCACTTTGTCGGACGTAATGCCTTCGCTTTCGGCGGTGAAATTCGGCACAATACGATGCCGCAAGACCGGAGCCGCGAGTTTCTGAATATCGTCTGTTGAAACTGTCGTTCGGCCGTTCAGCAATGCTCGAGTTTTGGCACCGAGCAGCAGATTTTGAACAGCTCGCGGCCCCGCGCCCCAGCCAAGCCATTCGTTGATCCACTTCGGTGTGCCGGGTTCTCCCACGCGAGTTTGTCGGACCAGTGCCAGTGTGTAATTAATGACATGGTCGGACACCGGAACTTGTCGGACGGTACGTTGAATCTCCAAAACCTGTTCCCCGGTGAGCACCGCTTTCACTTCAGGCTTTGCGTTCGATGTTGTTTGTCGAGCGATCTGACGTTCTTCTTCAAATGACGGGTACTTTACAAACACCTTGAACATAAAACGGTCTTGTTGAGCTTCGGGCAACGAATAAGTGCCTTCCTGTTCAATGGGGTTCTGAGTCGCCAGCACAAAAAACGGTGAGGCCAGTTTATGAATGGTCTGGCCGACGGTGACTTGTCGTTCCTGCATGGCTTCCAGCAACGCGGCCTGAGTCTTTGGCGGCGTGCGGTTGATTTCGTCTGCCAGTACAACGTTATGAAACAGCGGTCCCTGAATAAATCGGAATTCGCGTGCTCCGGTACTTTTGTTTTCCTGCAGGATGTCAGTACCTGTGATGTCGGCTGGCATAAGGTCGGGAGTGAACTGAATGCGTGAGAAGTTCATCGACAGGCTGCGAGCCAGTGTACTCACCATCAAGGTCTTCGCCAGCCCAGGCACGCCTTCGAGCAGCACATGCCCCTGGCTGAACAGAGCGATAAGCAACTGTTCGATAACGTCGTCCTGCCCGACGATGATTTTTCGGATTTGTTCCTTGAGCTGCGCGTAAGCTTTGCTCAGCAAGTCAACGGCTTCTGCCGAGACATCGTTTTGATTCTCTTCCGACATGAATCTTCCCCGGCACATCTGGCCGTACATTGGTGTGCGTGATTTGATGTTTCAGGTCGAGCAGATTTGCAGTAGCCTGAGGTTGATTCCCGAACTTTCTGCAGTGCCGACATGCATTTTTGCATCCAAATAATCGACGGACGCTATTGTCCATGCTCCGGCGACCGCACGATCATAGCAGACGGCGTTCTGATGAGAATCTATCGAACGAATTAACGTCGAAAAGAGAATCGTCCACTTCTCATACGCTCAGTTTCCCCGAGGCAAGGGAAATCACTCCGACCATTACAGCAACAGCATTCCAAGAGCTTCGAATCTATATCGGATCAACTTGATCCGGCGACGATCCAGCCAGCTTTTGGCGAGAGCATTGCAAGGAAAACTGCAGAATTCTGAATCGACTGTCCATTTGAATACACACAAACCCTCCTGTGAAATCAAGTTCGCTTGAATTCCTTTGAAACACTGGTTCTTCAATTCATCGGTACAGCTTGCCTCAACGTCACAGATATATCTGTGCGGGATTTGGCGGCAAAGTCGTGTCTATCCATGCAGAAGGCAGAAGGGGAATAAACAAATTCAGACTTCGCCGAAGGGCATGAGGATATTGCACATGGCGTCGAGAATCGAAAATCTTCAGTCGATACAAGAACTAATGTTCGTTCGAATCAAGGATAGAGAGAAAAGACAATGACCAACCTCACATACCATTATCGTCCACAGATGAAGTTTCTGACCAAGAGCATCTCTGCTGTTCTTGCGGGTTTGCTTTCAGTTGGCACTCCATTGATGGCAAGTGAACCTGTCCAAATAAATACTGTAGAAGAGGTTCGGGCTTTTGATGTTGTGTTGCACAGCGGTGGTGTCGTTCATGGCACTGTGCTGAATACTGAAGGACAGCCGGTTTCTGGCGTTGCGGTCAACATCCTTCACCATGAAGCCACCGTTGCCACAACAGTCAGCAACGAAGATGGTAAGTTCGCGGTGAAGGGCCTTCGTAACGGAGCGCACATCATTGAAGTAGGTGCAAAACAACAGGCCGTGCGTCTCTGGGGCTCAAACACTGCTCCGCCTGCAGCGATTGAAAATGTGGCCATCGTCGTTAATGAAGAAGCGGTTCGCGGACAGATGCTTGGCGGTACTGGCGGATTGCTTCGTTCGAACATCGGTGGGATAGTGTTGATCGGTGCTGCGACGGCGATCACTCTGGGAACTACTCTGAATAACAACGCTGCTCCAGCAAGTCCATAATAGTCTTGTTGGTATGAAATAACCTGTTCGTGAGATCAGAAGCCTGGCTTTTCGGTACTCAACAGGACGCCGGAAAGCTCCTCGACAACTGTCGAATACGTACGGCTTACATCATTCACATTGAACCGGTCATCGGGTTTCACATACAAGCGGCGGGATGGTTCTTTGGAACTGTCACCGTCGCTTTCGGTTTCACTGCCAGCGAGTTCAGTGTCGTCTGATACGACCAGCATGAACCCATCAGTACGAGCTGCTCTCCAGCTGTCACCTCGCAACTCCACTATCCGATTTGAACACACTTGTGGCGCACCGCAGAGGAATGCAAGACTCTGCGGTTCCGCGGATAACGGTCTCGAATCGACTTCCAGCTCTGACAGGTCTGAAATCTCCGGAACGTTCGGCGGACTGACTTCATCAGTGGCTTTAACGCTGTGGAGGAATGTTGCGATCGTAGGCAGCAGGTCAAAACTTCCTGTCAAAGTCTGAACGCGACAGGCGTGCCCCAAATTCGGACGTATCCAAAGAGGCACGTTGATTGACGCTTCCGCAACACCGCACTTCAGTGGCTCACGGATAGTGAAGTCGCTGCCGCTCCGAGATGTGACGATCAATATGGGCGAGTTTTGTTTGGTATTGGAAGAAGATGCCAATCTGGAAAACACAGATTCCAATATCGCTTTCGCTGCGTGTGCTGGCTGTGTTAAGGTTGAGATTCTCGCTTCGATCCAAACTAAGTTGGCGGAAAATGCCTTTTCGAGGGCAACCGATTCGTCGGATGTGCTTTGAGTTCCCCGTGAGTCTGGGGCCCTTCCCTCTGAAGAATTGATCAATGGCATTTGGCTGCGACGCAGTGACGATTCGAGCCCCAGATAATCGACATCCCTGATCACGAAAGCGCTCGTCGCGTCTGTCGTTAAGTTGACCAGGCATGCATTTTGGCAAAGCGATGGTAGAGCATTAGCAAGTTCTAAAAATGCAGGCTCACCTCCAAATACGTCCAGCGGCCCGGCGTCGTTGCGCACATTCTGAAGCAGGAACTGTTCGAAACAGGTTGATTCCAGGTCCAGACGATCAAATTCGCAGTCTGTTGGCTTGCGATCAAAAATCAAGACCCAGACCGCAGGATCGTCTGAGCGAATCACGTTCATTGTTGCAGAATTCCTTTCGTGGAAGCAGAAGTAAAAACGCAGTGTATCGGATGTCCGCAGCTGTGTCGTTCGCTGCAAGATAGCTGCCAGAGAACATTCGTTGTCCCACAAGTCTGAACAGCAGCCCGTGGATGGCGAGAATCGTCACAATTTCACAGGTATCGAGAACGCGCAGAAATCCGTTCCGGATCACTGTAGAGTCATTTGAAAAGATGCCGTATAAATCGCGTTCCGGGGAATTCATGAATGACGGGAGTAGTTGATAGATATGACACAGTCATTGATTCTGGGCGTTCTTCGCGAAGCTGATCCGGATGAACGCCGAGTGGCACTGGTTCCGGCTGCGATTCCGGCGCTTAAAAAAAATGGTGCGGAAATCCTGGTTCAGGCCGACGCTGGTCAGTCTGCCGGATTTACGGATGCGCAATACGTTTCCGCTGGCGCGACGATCGTGTCTGATCGTGCCGAGATCTTCGAGCGAGCGAATGTGATACTTCAAGTCAGAAGTCTCGGTGCGTGTGGCGACTATTCGGATTCGGATATCGCGTTGTTCCGAAAAGATCAGTTGCTGATCGCGGGATGCGAGCCACTTTGGTCTCCGGAGTTTATCGGCAAAGCCGCAGCAACCGGAGCGACGGTCTTCGCACTGGAACTTGTCCCTCGCATCACACGGGCACAAAGTATGGATATTCTTTCGTCCATGGCGACGATTGCCGGATATCGGGCAGTGCTGCTGGCGGCGATCGGATCTCCTCGTATGTTTCCCATGATGATGACTGCTGCCGGTACGCTCAAGCCTGCCCGAGTGCTTGTCATCGGTGCCGGCGTTGCGGGTCTGCAGGCGATTGCATCGGCGAAACGAATGGGCGCCGTTGTTTATGGATATGACATTCGTCCGGCAGTGAAGGAACAAGTCGAAAGTCTTGGTGGTAAGTTCGTGGTGCTGGATGTAAAAGTCGACAATACTGAATCAGCGGGTGGTTATGCAAAACAGATGAGCGACGAGTTCTACCGCCAGCAACGTGATGCGTTGAAAAAAGTGATTGCGGATTGTGACGTCGTGATTACTACGGCCGCGATTCCGGG
>JANOZG010000664.1:0-3153 GCA_031429275.1 Planctomycetota bacterium | reverse complement strand
ACCTTCTCTTATTATCCGGCGTGGCAACTGAAACCAGAGGACCAGGGTGTTTCTGTTCGCGAAGACAGGCTTGATGAGATCCCCGTTCGCCGTGTGGCCATGTACGTGCCGAAAGCGCCGACTGGTAAAGGCCGATTGCTGTCGGATTTCAGTTTCCTTTGGTCGCTATGGAGACATGGCCGATTCTCTCATTGGACCCCGGATGTTGTCGTAACCGCGCTCCCAATGTTGTCGCAGTGTCTGGTCCAGCGGTTTCAATACATGTTTCGAGGTATTCCTCGACTGATCATCGTGCAGGATTTTGCTGTTGAAGCCGCACTTGAACTTGGCATTCTGAAAGTTCCCGGAGCGGCTGGTATTCTGCGGGCTGTCCAGCGATGGGCGTTGAGATCTGCACAGACAATCTCCACAATCAGTCCGACCATGCTTGAGAAACTTGCAGCACAAATTGGTTCCGATCGGCGGACGATTTTCATTCCCAACTGGATCCATCAGAGTCTGCAATCTGAGATTCAGAAGCAGGCATCGAAAGAGCTGAAGCGAGATTCGCTTCGTCTTTTTTATGCCGGCAATTTGGGAGTCAAGCAGGGACTTCCGGATTTTCTTGACCAGTTTTCCGTTGCCACATGTGCCGATATGGGCTGGCAATTAAACATCTGCGGCGGCGGTGCCGAAAAGACACGAATTGAGAACACAGCGAAGACGATGAGTGGTGTGAGTGTCGGCCCTGTCCTTGATGAAGAAAGGTATATCTCCAGCCTCTTGACCGCCACTGCTTGTCTGGTCACACAGCGGCCGGGAACGGGAGCAAATTTCCTTCCGTCGAAGCTGCTCCCGGCCCTCGCGACAGGGACGCCGGTTCTGGCGGTGTGCGAACGCTCCAGCCCGCTCGGAGTGGAAGTTTCTGAGGGCGGATTCGGTGAAGTCATTGAGCCAGAGAATCCACGAGCACTCAGGGACTGCCTCATTCGCTGGAAACAGGAACCGGAAATTCTGGAACGGATCAGTGAGAATGCGATAATTCGAGCACGAATCTATCATCGAGATACAATTCTGCCACAGTATGAAGCGGAACTTCTTCAGCTTGTCTCAAAGAAGCTCCCTTGAAGAATCTAGACGCAGATTCACAGCTTGCGAGAAACCGATCGCTTGAATCCGATCGAAGGTCGCCAGTTTTCCTCCCTCTCAAGTTACACATCTCGAACAGAAAGGTGAGGAGCTTGCTTTCTCCCGAGGTATTAAACGCTGAGTCACTGCGACGCATCGGCCCCTCAAACCGCTAGGCGAAAGAGTAAAGCTTCAATCTTCTGAAGTTTTTGGCATATCTTTTTGAAGTCAATACGATTTGGAGTTACCGTTCGTAGTTTTAGATGCCTTCCAACTTTTAACTTTTCAACCTTAACGATTTTGAGATCATGCCAAAAACTGCATTCATCACAGGAATCACCGGCCAAGATGGCTCTTACCTTGCCGAACTGCTGCTGGAAAAGGGCTACCATGTGCATGGCCTTGTACGTCGAGCCAGCACGTTTACCACGGGCCGCATCAATCACATTTACAACGATCCGCACCAGAGCGGCACAAGACTGTTTCTGCACTATGGCGATTTGACGGATGGCCAAAGCCTGACCAACCTGATTCTGGACATCGAACCCGATGAGATCTACAACCTCGGTGCTCAAAGCCACGTCCGAGTGTCCTTTGATCAGCCTGTCTATACGTTTCAGTCGACAGGCGGTGGAGCACTCAACGTCCTTGAGGCCGCGCGCCAGCTGAACAAGAAAAAGCACGTCAAAGTCTATCAGGCGTCGTCCAGCGAGATGTACGGCGAAGTGCTAGAAACGCCGCAGACAGAAAAGACGCCATTTCAACCGCAGAGCCCCTACGGTTGTGCCAAGGTCTTTGCGTTTCATCAGACGGTGAACTATCGCAAGTCGTACGACATGTTTGCCGTGAACGGAATCCTCTTTAATCACGAAAGCCCCCGAAGAGGCGAAACATTCGTAACGCGAAAGATCACCCGCGCGGCGACACGGATTAAACTGGGACTCCAGCAGAAGCTGTATCTGGGAAATCTGGAAGCGAAACGCGACTGGGGCTATGCCAAGGATTACGTCGAAGGCATGTGGCGCATGCTGCAGCATTCCGAGCCCGATGATTTTGTGCTCGCCACCGGCAAGACTCAAACCGTTCAGGAATTCGCCGATCTCGTGTTCGCGCGGCTGGAACTGGATCCGCAGAAATACATTGAAATTGATCCTCGCTACTTTCGCCCTGCCGAAGTCGACTTGCTGCTCGGCGACTGCAGTAAAGCCAAAGAAAAACTCGGCTGGACCGCCACCACAAGTCTGGCTGAACTTGCGAAGCTGATGGTTGATCATGACATGGAACTGGCGAAGCAGGAAGCACTGCTGGCAGCAAACTAGTGCTCTGTCAAAGCTTATTTGGGGGGCACGACGGACGTCCAGTCCGTCGATAAAGATTGCCGCCGACGGACTGGAAGTCCGTTGTACAAATACAACTCAGCCCTAACTTTAAAGGTTGACAAAGCACTACTCGGACATTGCCATCTTCGATGTTCCTGCTTTTGAAGCATCGGGACAACCTTGTTTCTGGAGGCGCGGATATGCTTGGTAATTCCGAAGGCTGGATGCTCTCAGTAGTCCTGATCGCCTTCGTCGGGTTTTATCTACTGGTCCGCAGGAGCCCGGTCGCCGCGCTCGGTGCAACAGTGGTGTTGAGTTTTGCGTTTCCAGTCTGGGTCAAGATCGATATTGGGGGAGTGCCCATCAATATTAGTTCAACAATTGCCATCATCAATCTGACAGGTTTATTGTTGCGTCCCCTAAGTTTTCATCCGCAGGGCAAGATACTCATACCCCTCACGCTTTTAGATTTTTGCGTGGCAATGATCTGCCTGACTCATATTGTATCGGACAGTTTTGCAACGGGATTGACACCATACCTGCCATTGCGGGCCTACGGCGA
The DNA here is from genome assembly GCA_031429275.1 of Planctomycetota bacterium. Taxonomy (GTDB): domain Bacteria; phylum Planctomycetota; class Planctomycetia; order Planctomycetales; family Planctomycetaceae; genus SXXK01. Next base: position 165 of record JANOZG010000664.1, on the reverse strand, counting down.
GTGGGTTCTGCCGTTTGTCGCGGGGCGATACGCAGTCAGGGACCGAAATGATCTGAAATGGATTGCTCCATGGGTCGTCGGAGTACTTCTTTTCCTCGGGTTAATGTCGTGTTTTGAATCTCTGACGAAAGTGAATCCATTCGAATTCGTGTTTGGAAATCGTCC
>JANOZG010000663.1:0-1961 GCA_031429275.1 Planctomycetota bacterium | reverse complement strand
GCTGCAATTTCATTGCGTCGATCAAGTGGAGTTTTGTAATCCACTTCCCGGCTCATAATTGCCCCGAAGAGGTCGTCCTGCTCTTCGTTTGCACTGGGCGGCATCAATCGATCTTGCATCTGAACTGAGTTCATCATGCAGTGATCGAGTCGAACGAAATGGTCCCTCGACGCTTGATCGTCGCCAAACGGAATCATCTCTCGAAGAAAAATGCGTTTTGCCACGCGTTTCTCATGCGGCTTGGAGAAGTCGAGGGCATATCCTAAATGTTTCAGTAGGGACGAGGCGGCGTTGGGTCTTGCCCTTGGGGCGATTCCAGCGAAGGTGATCGGACCAACAATGTCTAGCTTCACTTGGATCGGTCGCTCAAAATAGGACAATGATTTTGCGATGGCGTCTGCAATGGTTGCCGCTGCGCCCGCACATGCTGCTCCAGCTATACTTCCGTATTCGACGATCTCGCACATGTACAATATCCCTCGCAGACGCTGAATCGCTTGATCAGGAAGGCTTGAAAGAAAGGCCTGGAACTCCTCGCTCTCGATCAGCTTGCCTGCTGCGGCGAACGAGTTCTTGAGCCTCGCTCCATATCCCCCTGACAGATTGGTGCTTGAAGTCTTCGACGATGCCAATCTCGTACGGTCATTACCTTCAGCGTGAAGAGAGGTTGTGGTTTCAGATTCCCCCATCACAAAATAGACGACACCATTGTCGCCATGTCGTTCCTTGAGGAGTTGAATAGCCATTGCATTGTCGATTACGATTGTGATTGCATTTCGATCCTTCATCAACAGATCCAGCAATGTCGATGTCGCTCCACCGATCACAAGATTAATCCTGAAGATGCCCTTGAATGCTTCGCGTCGCTTGGGTCGTGCGTGAAATAGACTTACAGAGTTCATGGTTTGCTCGATTCGTTTAGAAGTACGGAAATGGGATGCGTGTTCAGACCGGACACGCAGGCGGATCGTTCGAACGTGGAGACTTCACGTTTGCGATTCGGTTGGTTCGGGATTCGAGCCTTCAACGAGAGGTGACGAAATCCTGAGTATTTTGTTACCATTGACGTAGGGAACAAAAATCGTTGCTGTGTCTCCAAATGCTTTTTCAAATCGATCCATGTTTGGTGTGTCAGCGAGGTACGCTATTGCCATCTGAGTGGGGAGAACGGCGTCCTTCCAAATCACGGTGGGCTCTTGGTTTTTGCGATTCATGATTCGTTGCGCGGATACGGTGAGCCGATCGGAAAGCACAGCCATCGGAAACCTCAAGAGAAGCGGTTCTTTCGCAATAACGGCGAGCGGCAACATTAAGAGCCCAGCGCACATGTTCCCCGCGGAAATTTCATTAATCGCTTTTGTCGTCCAGGGTCTCAGATCTCCGTGATGCCCTGGGGCGATCCAACAAGTTCCGCACCACTCGGTAGCAAGTCTGGCAGTAGGATCCAGCCATTCCTCCTCGATGGGACAAACATCGAGACAAATCTGGCCAAGTGTTGCTTGTGATGCAGCTAGAATCTGTCTAGGGGTTAGCCATGCGTTCGGTGCTGCACGTAAGCGGTCGTGTTGCGATGATCGTTGAATTCGGAATGTTTCGATCAGGTTGTGATCGAGAAAATCTCCTTTGTCCTCCACGCAGCCGTTCGGAATACTAGTAACGAACAAGTCCCATTCATCTGCGATTTGTGCATATCTTTGACCAGTACGCAGACTGATGCCGGTCGCTGGTGCTATGTGCTTAATGAAGTAGTCCTCCCAGTTTCCGCGCCCAGCGAATGCTCGAACTGCTCGGATTTTCTGGCCCGCCTCGATTGCATGCTTGATCGCCGACTTTGATGCGCTGGTACATGCCTGATGGTCGTGGCTGATCGCGTCAATCAAGGCTGCGATTTCGTCGCTCACGGGTATGCAATTCTCATCTGGCACGACCAAATTGTTATCGTGAGAGAGAGGTGTGGTCCC
>JANOZG010000662.1:0-2819 GCA_031429275.1 Planctomycetota bacterium | reverse complement strand
ACAAAGACGAAGTACCGGAAGGCTGACTCGACTCCGCTTGCGCACGCAATCAGTTTGCCAATCGTCGATATTCCGCAAGAGCTTTGACGCGAGCCTCGTCGCTGTTGAAGCCCAGCGAATCAACGGCAAAAAGTGTGAGATCAGATTCGCGGACTTTCATGCGAACTTCACTCGGCGAGATTCCATGCAGGTGAGCAGCAGCAGCCAGGGCAACGTCACGAGTCTGCACTTTGTAGTTCGTGTCGAACGGCGGTGCACCGGGTTCCCGGTTCTTGACAACCTGACCGCGTAGTGGCCAGAGGACTGTATCGTCTTCGAGCAACGACTCAATGAGCTGCATGTCTTCTGTGCTGTTGAGGCTCGCAAGGCACAGCAGAGAGTAAATCATGTCGGGTCTTGAAGATTTGCTTTCGATGATGCGAATCGCCACAGTGCGACCAGCAGGCAGTTTGTGCTGCATCGAAAACAGCAATGGTCGTTCGGCCGCGACACCAGGCTGACCAGCTCGGCTAATCCACACTTCAGCAATCGCGCGAAGTGTTTTTGCGTGCACTCCATCGGTGATAAGCTGGCTGAAACGCGGATCATCCAGGGCACTGGAAATGTTGGTAGAGGTTGCTCGACGCAACCGAGTTTCCTGTTCACTTCCCAGTAGCATAATCGAAGCAACGCTGGCAATTGGAAATTCTTCGTCGAGGTTCCCATTGCATTCTTTTGCTATTTCTGCGGAACGAATTTCCAGCGAAGCAGACAACTCGTCGGGTGCGAATAATCGGGCGGCAAAGAGACGTCGTTCGGCAGACAGAATCTGGCCGAAGATGGCCAGAGCATCGGCGTCATGACCAGCGATTTGTTCGAACCGCGTCCATTGAGGAAGTCGTTCGGCGATTTGGACGGAAGGCTGTGCCAGAAATGCGTCGAGCTGATCGTCGAACAAGCGTTTCCGAATTTGAGGCAAAATGATTCGCAGGCGCTGTTCTGTTTCTCCGATCGAAGTTGCAACTGCGGCTTCGACGAAGCGAACGGCTTCGGGACCGATATTCAGTAAATCTTTCGAAGCTTGCTGACGAACGGAAAACTGCGCGCTGGCCAGTTTTTCGATCATCACTTTCACAGCCTGCTCCGTTTCGGCCATCGCACCCGGCTCGATTGCGTCTGCATTGCCCTCAATTTTCTGCGCCGACGTCACCGACGCCATGGTGATGGCGAGTGCAAAAGAGGCTAAGCATTGAGGAAATGAGCGGTACATTTGGCGGGAGTAAAAGCGTAAAAAACAAGGAGATTTCATGGGGCCTTCGACATATGTTGTCGCCGGTTAATGCCTTCAGACGCGATTGTGCGCGTTTTCTATCGTCCTCGCACCCGCAATATTGGAGGTTTGAGGGAAATCCGAAAACGATCTGGAATGGCTGGCCGATCAGGTAGAATTCGCCGTTCGTGCCGCGGAAATGAAAACGTCGCTCGCCTCTCCTGGGTCGAGTGTTTTTGAATGTTGCTCGACTCTGGAGAGTCGAGTTACGGGCCGGTAGAACAAGAATCCACGCACGGCTTCAGTTTCTGGCATCGGGTTGAAATAATGCCGAATTGCCACGCATCGTTTCGAATAGTTGTTTTTGCTTGAGGGGGACTTGTTGACGCAGGATGACCTAAATCGGCGTGAAAACGAGTCCCGGCCGCAGCCACCAACCGATGGCATGCGGTCAATGGTAGAGGATGCATGCGTACAGTTGCAGGGCGATTTGAAGGCCTTTTTGTTCGGTGTTCTGAAGAAACGTGATCTAGCTGAGGATGTTTTTCAAAAAACAGTAATTCGGGCGATTGAGCGTGCTGACTTGGCTCGACCTGAAACTTTGCGAGGCTGGTTATTTCAGATTGCTCTGAATGAAGCGCGGCAGTTTCTGAGGAAAAAAAAGCGGGAAATTCATCATCATGAAAGGCATCTGGAACAGGTGTCAAGTGAGTATGTGGAGCGGCAGGCGAACGCTGGTGCTCTTTGGATGCAGGAACTAGGTTTGGTGGGTCACGAAACAGTGGCTGCGGTGCAGAGGTCGTTAAGTCGACTTCCTCAGGAGCAGCGGGAAGTGATTCGCCGACGAATTTATGATGGACAGACATTTGCCGAAATTGCAGAACAAATGCACTTGCCACTTGGAACTGTTCTGACATGGATGCGTCGGGGTTTGATGCGGCTAAAAGAAGATTCGCAGTTACGTGCATTTGTGGATGATGATCGGTAGCGGATGACAGTTTTTGGATGCCGATTGGGTAAAGTACAATGAGTGAGTTGAATCTCAATAGTTCCGATGCAGTACCTCCTGATGCGGATGACGCACCGTGGATGGCATTGCGTTACGTGCTTGGTGAGTTGTCGGACGAGCAGGCTGAGACGTTTGAAAATGCGATGGCGGAAGACGCTGCTCTTTGCGAAGCCGTTCTTCAGGCGACGCTGTTGAGTTCAGCAATCGTTGTCGTCTATAAATCACAAAAGTCCACAGGTCCGGTATTGATCGACGTCACGAGTGACAAGTCATCTCGGACTTTTGCCGCCTCCGATCGTTCTTCGTTTGTAAGATTCGGAGTGTTCACAGCGACTGCCGCAATGATATTGGTGGTTCTCGCGATGGTGATGTTGCAGAGTTCTCCCCAGGCCAAAGTGCTGGCGTCTGATGACGATGCGACAGCCGATATGCTGGCCATGCTTCTGGATAATTCTTCAGCGAGTGATTTCAACGGCGAATTTGACGAGTTCGGTTCGACGGATGATTCGGTCTCCAGTCTGGTCGCGCCGGAATGGCTGCTGACCGCTGTGGATCTGGATT
>JANOZG010000661.1:0-33985 GCA_031429275.1 Planctomycetota bacterium | reverse complement strand
TGCGCGGCAGGGCCTTGCCGTCAGGCCCCATGATCACAATCTTGCCAGTTACTTTGGATTTCGCTGCGCCTTTGTCGTTGTCGTGTGTCGTTACGGATTCGATGACTCGAACTTCTACCCGGCGCGGTTGATTGTCTGTCGATTCTTTTTCATCTAACGCTGCCGCCTCATCCGTCTCCACTGTGATCTCGGTCTGTACTGATTCATCCGTCAGTGCTGGCTCATCTGCAATACATGTCAGGTTGAAGGAAGCGGCTGCAAGGCAGAGTGCAAAGTGTGGTTTCAATCTCATCAGAATCTCCTTAGTAGTGAAAGACAATGGGGTAACAAGCCATGGGACATCTCTCCTTGAGTTCCCCCTATAGCAACTATTGTAAAGGCAGTCCATAACTCTCATCGCGAACGAACAACAGAATATCCTCAGAGTCGTTTAGAGGGATTCGAAGCAGCCGAGTTGCCCGATGATTGTTCTCTGACCCACTCACATCATCGTGCTGGAACAAGTTTCGATCTGCTGCCAATTCGTGGACCAGGTCATCAACTTTTTGATACACGGGGATTTGTAAGGGTTGTTGAGCGGAGGTTCCTGTTGGAGTCCATTCGACATGGTATCTGGGAACTTTCCCGGAATCCGCGTGCAGCGATTCAGGAATTGCGGGTCGGGGACTCGCCGCGATTTGGTCAGCCGTGGAGTTAATTCGCGGGGCCTCCGCCACACTTCCGGTGGCCGCCGAGGGAGATCGAGGAATGAGCATCCCGGAGGCGAACGCTATCGCCGTGCAGAGCGCCAGCGAAGTGAGGGGATGGTTAAACCAATGCCGGAGGCCTTTTGCCTGATTCTGCAACTTTTGTGAGCCGACGGTGACTGGTTTCGGAGTGGACGTGAAATCGGAATCGCGCGAATTTGTTCCACCGACAAACGATTTTCGAAACAGACGATCTTCCAGAAATCCACACGCCAGCGTTTTCCAGCCGTCGTCGATCTTGTCCAGTCGCGACAGCAATAGCCGCGACTCATCTGGGGACAACTCATCATCAATGCAGCGTTGAATCTGCCGTTCGGATTGTTCGTTCATGTGCATGACTGAAGACCTTCTTCCGCGTATTGACGCAGTTGCCTCCGCAAATTCTTCCGTGCCTTGATCAGGCGGTATTCAACCGTATCCTCCCTGACACCCAGATGTTCGGCCAACTGCCGATACGTCCAGTCTTCCGAGTATTTCAACAATAAAATCTGTCGATCCAGCTCGCTCAGTTCCAGCAATGCCGTGCGAACGTTTTCAAGCTCTTCGATCGCCACCAGTGAATCGAGTGGCGATGAACCATGGACACTGGCAAGTCCCCATTGCGGATCAGTCGCCAATCGCTGACGAAAACGCCGACGCCGACCGGTTGTCCGGCGATACATTAATACCTGTCGCACAGCAATTTGGTAGAGCCATGCACCTAATCGAGCTATTTCTCCGATCGTCTTTTTCTGTTGCACGATCACCAGTGCAATATTCTGCATCACGTCATCAATCGCCTCTGGCTCCGATAAACGACTGCGCACAACAATCCTCAACCAGCTTTCATGCTCCAGAAAAATGGATTGAGGACAAGTAACAGACACGGGTATTACTCTTCGAAATCGAACTGACGATGCTCATTCTCGGCGAGCCCAGTTGCCGCAGAGCTGCCTATGCCGACAATTTAATTCCAAACTGGCCATGAAAACCCGGAATTCCTGAATTATTCTGCGAGTGCGCTCTCCGGGCTCATTTTGGGGTACGACGGACTTCCAGTCCGTTGATATAGGGTTCCGCCGACGGACTGGAAGTCCGTCGTACAAATACAATTCGACCCCAATTCTAAAGATTGACACGGCGCTAGCCGCTGGTGTTATCCCAGTTTTTTGGACTGACCCGGAACGAAAGCTCTGCGGGTGATTAAATCGACAGCCTGCTCGCGCCGGTGGAGGGCAGGTTTGGTAACCTTATCGAAGTTTTCATCTATCGAAACTCACGGCATTCACAACTCCTGTTAACCCGAACGAGGTCGCATTGATTGACGACACTTTAGCAACGCTGAATTTCCCCGCGGATTGGATTGCGCCTTTGTCGGAGAGATTCTCGAAAGACCACTTTCGAAAGCTACAAGATTTTGTTGAGGCTGAGCGCCAGCAGCATCTCATCTTCCCGGCGTCTGAAAATGTCTTTCGTGCGTTCCAGTTAACTCCGCTGAAACAAGTGAAAGTTGTGATTCTGGGGCAGGACCCTTATCACGACGATGGACAAGCGCAGGGTCTGAGTTTTTCGGTACGGCCTGGTGTTAAGCTGCCGCCTTCGCTGAGGAATATCTACAAAGAGCTGGAGTCGGACCTGGGGATCACGCCTGCGAGTCATGGGTGTCTGGAGCAATGGGCGCGGCAAGGTGTGATGTTGTTGAATTCTGTTCTCACAGTGCGAGCTCACGAAGCAAATTCGCATCGCGGCAAAGGCTGGGAAGGATTTACGTCGCAGGTTCTGGATGTCATTAAGCAGCTTCCAAATGTTGCATTTGTGCTGTGGGGTAAGCCCGCGAAGGAAATAGCGGGGACAATTGATGACCGGCACCTGATCATTGAGAGTCCACATCCATCGCCGCTTTCCGCCTATCGCGGCTTCTTCGGAAGTCGGCCGTTCTCACGCATCAACGCGTTTCTGAAGCAGACACAGCAACCCGAGATTCAGTGGGAGCTATCTGCCGTCAGCAGCGACTCGGCTCCATTTGCAAGCAGTAGCTCGGCCACGTGAATGCCAACTTGCTCTGCATTGGAAGCAGGTCCCGAAGCCGTCTGTTCGATGCGTGTCGATCCGTCCAGGCTGAGCAGAACTCCGGTCAACGTCATCTGATCACCGTTCACCTGAGCCCAGGCACCCAGTGGTGCATGGCAACCAGCGCGGAGTGTTCGAAGTAACGATCGTTCGGCCAGAACTTCAGCGTGTGTCGTTCCGCAAATAATCTGCTGCAGCAATGCACGCGTGGCATCGTCTGAATCACGGCATTCGATACCCAACGCACCCTGACTTACCGCCGGATAAACTGTCGGTGGCGTCAACAACAAGGAAATGCGATCAGCCAGTCCCAGACGACGCAAGCCGGCTTCCGCCAGAATAATGGCGTCGTACTGTCCTTCGTCGAGTTTTCGTATTCGCGTATCGACGTTGCCGCGAATTTCGGTCAGTTCCAGATCCGGTCGCAGATGCAGCAGCTGAGCTTGCCTGCGAGGACTTCCAGTGCCGATCTTCGCGCCTTTCGGCAAGTCGTCAAGACTCTTGATGGCGTCTTTGGATTGTGGAAGCAGCAAAGCATCGCAACGTTGTTCGCGTTCAGGGACTGCGGCCAAAATCAATCCGTCAGAAGACTGTGTCGGAAGATCTTTCAGGCTGTGGACTGCAAGGTCTGCCCTTTCATCCAGCACGGCTTTTTGGACTTCGCGCGTAAACACGCCCGTGCCACCGAACTGACGCAAGGCATCGGTCTGATTTGTGTCCCCGATCGTAACAATTGGCACAAGTTCGACTGCTGGCCTGGCTGGCAGGTTCCGCAGTCGATCGGCGAGATAGTTTGCCTGCCAAAGTGCCAATGCACTTTTTCGTGTCGCGATTCGAATCATGAATCAGGAATTTCTGGTTGGGTACCGTCGAGCAGCGTGCCGGGTAACGGTGGAAGCGCTGCCGTTTCAAGAGTCACATCATAACAGCACAAAACTGTGACTCACGCCGCGCGGGATTGAAAATCATTCGCCTGAGGCAAGTTGTGGGAACGCGGTCGATGTCCCGGATCAGAGCTGCGATCAATGTCACCGGCCGCATTTGCATCAGCGTGCTGAATTCGTTCGGCGAGAAGTTCCAATCGAGCCATCTCATCGCTGACAAATTCTGCCCATGCCAACATTTCTTCTCGCGGCAAATCGATGGGCACTTCGATGGGCGTGCCGGCAATCAGGACGACATTGGAAAATGGTTTTGGAATGGCCATGTCTGTCCAGGAGCCCGGAACGGACCATGGCCGGCTGCAGACGAGGGCGGTGGGAATGATCGGACGCCCCGATCGAGAAGAAATAAAGACGATGCCTTCTTTCATTTTTCGCCTTGGGCCGCGTGGACCATCCGGAGTCATCGCCAGATGGAGATCAGGACGGCTGAGGATTTCGCTGACCGCCTCCGCACCACCGCGACTTGTGCTGCCTCGGACCGGTTGAATTCCAGCAATCAAAACGGAGTCCGCCAGATAGCCGCCATCACGATGCTGGCTAATCAGTCCGGCCAAGTTCCAGGTTCGCAGAGAAAACACGGCCATGACAATTTGGTCGTGCCACATCGAAAACGTAAATCGCTGGTTCCCAACAGGGCGCGAATAAGGAGTTCCGTCTTCAACGACTTTAAAATGCTGGACTCGAACTGTCAGGAACAAAAGCCTGAGACCCAGCGTTGCAAAATACGAAAGGACGATATTAAGCCAGCGGGAGCGAATCTTCATCAGCTTCCATGCCCTGAAGAAAAATGGCCTGCCAGTAATCCTGGCGATAGCGGAGTCGAAAGTTGTTGACAGAAGTTGTCAACTTTTGTCCGACGAGTTTATCGGATTGTCTGAGATCTGTTGAGACCAGATGGGCTTTCAGGCAAGCAGATTTCCGTACGTACCAATTTAATACACAAGTCTGTCGCAAAATGCTCTGCGAGTCCGTGGGTGTAAATCTTGTCCAGCGATGTTTTCGCTTTCTTTAAAAATCACGAAAGAGATCTTGGCAAACGTGTTTTTTCAGTTAGAATCAAAAAATACTGAGGTTATGAACAGCTGCGCGGTGGCTGAATGCTCTAACTTCAAGCACGAGTGAAAACTTCTGGCACACCCTTTGCTTTTCACTTCCCTGTCTTTCAGTGTGGCACTTCAGACTCCAGTTCTGGTACACGCTCAATCAATTCGGGTTCTTTCGCTTCAGTTAGTTGACGCTATCTGATGCGGTTTCCATCCTGGTCCGGGGGTTCCGGATAATGCTCGCATTGTTCATACGGAGATGATCAGTCTGTTCTCCTGTTCTTGTTTATTGGCGAGCGTACATTCCTAACGGCTTCAACTGCGAAAGTGGTTGAAGCCGTTTATTTTTGGTGCTCCCGAAGCTGGGGTCCAGTGCGAATTTCATTCAGATAACCACGCATACGTTGAAAAATGCCATAACCTCCAGGTGTTTCTCGCTCCAAAATGGAAGTTTGACCAGCGTCAGGCAGGAAATCTGACTCAACGTTATGACGAATTGCCTCTCATGTTTGGAAGTGCAGCCTCAGACGAGGTAGACTATCGCCCATGAAAAATAGCTGACTGCAAACGCACACAGCCTGACTGTTGTCGATTGCGAGTCACCAAATCCCATCTTCTTGTGTTTGTTAGCTCCTGGAAACTTAAAACTATGGCATCTCAATCAAGACGTCGATTTTTAAAACAAGCGAGCCTTGCAGGACTGGCGACAGCAGCGGCGCCATACTGGTTTGCACCGTCATCGTTTGCGGCCCCGTTTCGCAGCCCGAATGACCGACCAATTCTCGGATGTATCGGCACGGGAGATCGCTGGAATGCCGTCGGTCCAAACGCCATGCACTTCGCAGATTGTGCAGCAGTCTGCGATGTCGATAAAGCCCACGTTGAAAAAGGAAAAGCCAGGGCCTTGGGCATGCAAAGTAAACCGGGGGCTGAACGTACGGTTGATATGTACGAAGACTATCGCAAGATTCTCGATAGGCAGGATATTGATGTCGTCACCATTGTGACCCCTGACCACTGGCACACAAAAATCGCGATCGAAGCCATGAGGGCTGGCAAAGATGTTTACTGCGAAAAGCCGCTGACGCTCACGATCGACGAAGGTAAACAAATTCGCAAAGTACTGGATGAAACCGGCCGTGTATTCCAGGTGGGGACTCAGCAGCGCAGCGAAATGGATCTGAAGTTTTTGCATGCCGTCGCACTTGTTCGCGAAGGCCGCATCGGTGAACTGAAGACGGTGACTGTTGCCATCGGTGGTGCGCCATCAAGCGGGTCGATTCCTGTCGTTGAAGTTCCATCCGGACTCAACTGGGATATGTGGCTTGGACAGGCTCCAATGACGGAGTATCGCTTCAAAGATACGGATGGCAAATATGGAAACTCACGCTGTCACTATGAATTCCGCTGGTGGTATGAATATTCCGGTGGCAAGATGACCGACTGGGGCGCCCATCATGTGGATATCGCGGCTTGGGCGTTCAACCTCGAAAACACAGGACCTGTGAAGATTGAGCCGGTCATGTCGAAGCACCCCGTTCCTTTTGAAAACGGTATGCCGACGGATCCAACGCAGTACAACGCTGCGACGGATTTCCATGTCACCGCAACATTCAAGAACAATGCCGTGCTGCATATCCGCAATGATGCGAAAGATCTGGGGTTTGACAATGGTCTCATGCTGGAAGGCACTGACGGTCGCATTTTCGTTAACCGTGGCAAGCTGACCGGTGCCGCAGTTGATAGCATGAAAGAGAATCCGCTCAAGGAAGAAACGCTGAAGACCTTGTATAAAGGTAAGGAGCCCGGCAATCACATGAAGAATTTCTTCGAGTGTATTGTTGACCGGACTCAGCCGATCAGCGACGTCCACAGTCATCACCGCGCGATGACAGTTTGCCATCTGGCGAATATCGCCATTCGGCTGGATCGCACGCTGAACTGGGATCCGGATACTGAACAGATTGTTGGTGATGAGGATGCTGCAAAATGGCAGGCTCGCGAACAACGTAAGGGCTATGAAATTCAGGCCTAGTTGTTTGGCATCCTGTCAGGCAACCCATTGGGCACACTTGTGTTGGTTCCTTAGAAGCACGGCGGGTTGATTCAGGCCCGCCGAAACTTCATTTTGGCTCGGAGATGTTCATGCGTGAAAGTACAGTCGATCAGGATGGGACTCCTGGACTGTCCAGCTTCGTCGATGTGTTTGATCGAAATGACCTCTTTGATTGGATCGACAATCAGGCTGTCGTCGATCTGTCGTCTCTGGGACAAAAAACAGGCTTCTCGAATGTCGATTCTGTTCAGAAATCGACGGGAATTTCTCTGCGCCGAATGCTGAAACCCGGGGTGACTTCCGCAGATCTCGCAGCCGCAGTGTTTGACAAACTGTGCCGCGAATCCGGCTGGGCTCCATCTGATTTTTCCAGCGTGATGCTTTGTCATTCAGGTGTGGATGATGAAAAAGCTGAACAACTCGCAGCTGCGATTGCCTCCGATAATGGACTGTCTCCCCAGTCTGTGCTTGCGTTCAATTTTGGTTGCAGCGGTTTTCTGAAACTACTTCAGGAAGCAACGCTGCTGCTGGCAGATCGTCGCAATATCAAACGCATTGCGTTGTTGAATGTTGAAACGCCCGAAACGTGGCATGACGGTTCTGACAGGTTGTTTTGCGGTATCGTGTCTGCTGGTGCTACGGGAGTCGTTCTGGAACGAAACGTGGGGCTTCCGATTTCAGTGATTCGTGCAGACGATTTTTCAATTCCGTCGTCGTTGAGACCAAATCCAGAACCCCTGTTTCGAAAAGAAACAGGCTCGGTCTATTCGTTTCGTGGCGAAGTCGTCAATCGTACGGTCATGCGAATGAATGCCGAGACTGTGTTCCTCAACGGCATCGAATTGATGCTCAATAACCTTCGATCAGCCGTGGCTTCGATTGACATGCGGACTGACCAGCGCGTGGTCGTGATTCCCCATCAGCCAAGCGGGAAACTTCTCAAGGCCCTGATCGCGGCTGCGAAGCTGGAATATCCGAATTTCGAATTCCTGAATAACCTGAACGAATTCGGCAACACAATTTCCGCTGCTGTCCCGACCATCATGGCGCGGCTGCCACAGGTGTTGGCACAAAATGGCCGCAGGCCAATATGTGAGGGCGATCTGATTATTCTGCTGGCTGCCGGTATCTGCATGCACGAAATTGCCGACCACATGTCAGCAGGTCACGCCTGTATCGAATGGGTCTCCAGCGAAACCTCTGTGCCTCGCCTCGAATCCAGCGCGATCATGAGTTAATGACTGTCGAATTTCGGAGGTCGATGATGCGTGTTGTTTACTCCATTTGGATTTCGATTGTTGTCATCTGCTGCACTCTGGATCCTGCGAATGGAAGTCCGGAAGAGCACACGCATCGCACCACAAGCGACATCCTGTATCGAAACGACGACGGGACGCTCACGGAATCTATGAAAGCACGATGTCGCCTGGATATCGCATCGCCAGCTGGAGCATCAGAACTGCCGGTTGTCGTTTGGTTCCATGGTGGTGGCCTGACTGGAGGAACGCGTTCTTTTCCGCGTGAATTGCATCGGAAAGATGTGGTCGTCGTGACCGTCGAGTATCGGCTGTATCCCGATGTCAAAGCGCCGGCTTATATCGAAGATGCTGCTGCCGCAGTTGCCTGGGTCTTCCAGCATATTCAGGAATACGGTGGCTCGGCAGACAGGATCGTCGTCAGCGGACATTCGGCTGGTGGCTATCTGACCAGCATGATCGGCCTCGATAAGAGCTACCTGGCGGCACACGACATTGATGCAAATCGGATTGCAGGACTTGCTCCATTCAGCGGGCAGATGATCACTCATTTTACGATTCGTGAAGAACGTGGTGTTGATAAGACGCGCCCAGTTATTGATGCATACGCTCCACTAAACCACGTTCGAAAAGACGCTCCGCCAATGCTGTTAATTACCGGCGATCGTGAACTGGAAATGCTCGGACGTTACGAAGAAAATGCCTACATGTGGCGCATGTTGAAAATCGTTGATCATCCAGATGTCAAACTGCATGAACTGGATGGCTTTGATCACGGTGGAATGGCTGCACCGGCATTTCCGCTGCTGATGAAGTTTGTGGATCGCGTGACGAAGAAGTCACCGTAGACGGTGGATCACTTCAGATGACAGATTTTTCTGATGTCCCGGACCAGATTCGTGCGAAGCTGACAAATTACAGAACCATCACATGCCTGCCGGTGCAGTGGGGTGATCAGGATGCATTTGGCCACGTCAATAACGTCGTCTACTTTCGCTGGTTCGAATCTGCGCGTATTGATCTGCTGAATGCCTGTCCGTCGCAGGTCTCGATGAGTGGTTCTGGTCTCGGCCCGATTCTGGCGTCGATCAAGTGCGACTATAAGCGTCAGTTGCGGTTTCCCGATACAGTTTACGTGGGCTCACGAATCTCTCGAGTGGGTCGTTCCAGTGCCGATATTAGTCACGCTGTCTTCAGCAGTGTCCAGGGCGAAATCGTCGCTGAAGGCGTCTCCGTGATTGTTGTCTTTGACTACACCACCCAACGCGTGACACGAATTCCTGATGACCTGAGGTTGCAGTTTGAAGCGGCGCAAGGCTGTTGAAAGGGGCGCGCTCGAGGCAAGCTGTTCGCCCGAAAAAGAATTGCTTCACGAGTGTTGCCAATAGATCGCTACGAATACAGCGGGGTGATCACCTGCCCCGCGTTGATTCGGTGAGGGCGGCCGATACGGTCGGTCATCGTGCTCTCTGGATCGATTCCGAGCGCCGAAAAGATTGTTGCACCCAGATCCGCCGGATACCAGCCGCGAGTTGCCGGGTAAGCGGCTTGTGCGTCGCTGGCTCCGATCACCTGGCCTCCACGAACGCCTGCACCAGCGAAGACGGCCGAGAAAACTCCGGACCAATGATCTCTTCCCGCACCAGGATTGATCTGAGGCGTACGACCGAACTCACCGGCAGCGACGACCAGCGTTGTGTCGAGCAATCCGCGTTCATCAAGATCGGTCAAAAATGTTGCAAGTCCTCTGTCGAACGGCGGCAGCAAACGATTCTTCAATTGCCCAAAGTTATCGCCATGGGTGTCCCAGTTATTCATCGTTCCCATGTTGGCCTGAATGATGGGCATGCCGGCTTCGACCAGTCGCCGCGCCAACAGCAACGATTGACCGAATGAATGTCGACCGTAGCGGTCTCGCATTTCCGTAGGTTCGCGATTCATATCGAACACATCGCGGAATCTGCCTGCGGCACCGAGAAGTTGATGAGCCTTTTCAGTCGATTTGCTCAGAGCGTGTGATACTGAGGGTTCCTGCAGATGTCGATGCTGATCATCCAGCGCAGAAAGCAGGGTGCGGCGATTCTGTATTCGCTGATTTGTGAGATCCTGCAACAGGGTCAATTCGTCGATATTGAAGTCTGCTGCGTTGGGATCTTTGGTGACGTGCCATGGATCATATTGACTTCCCATGAAGCCACCGGTTTGTCCGGAAAATCCATAACCGTTATGAATGTAGGTTGGCAACATCACGCCGGATGGCGCGCCGTCTTCACGAGGTCGCAGAGCCTGCAAGGTCGCCGAATAACATGGCCAGTCCGCGCGGCTGGCCATGTGCGTCGCGCCGGGAGGAGTCTGGTTGACTCCGGTGAGTACAAAGTGCGTTCCGTGCTCGTGACTCGGCAGACTATGAGTCATCGATCGGACGATCGCGAATTTGTCGGCCACCATCGCAAGGTGTGGCAGATGCGGCCCGATTTGAACTCCAGCCGCAACCGTATCGATCGGACTAAACTCACCGCGTACCTCCGCAGGAGCATTCGGTTTTAAATCCCACATGTCCTGATGCGACGGCGCGCCGCTGAGAAACAAGAATACGACACTCTTTGCTTTGCCGAAAGTCGGCCCGGAAGGGATCGCGGCACTTGCCGCCCGAACAGGTTGAAGACGAGAGAGTCCAAGGCCGAGCGCTGATGAGAATCCGACCTGCAGAAACCGGCTGCGGCTTATGGCGGCAGCATCGTTGGGTAGTCGAACGTTTCGCATCGGAAATTCCGGGGTGGAGTCATAGGCATGGAGGTAGTAGCAAACTCGCGGCGGGGCGTGCAGCATACCCTCGCATACCGATGATAAGCAATACGGTGCTGGAAAAACGGGTATTCAATTCTTCCCGCTGTTTCGTCGATGCACGGCTTCGGCGAATTGTTTGCCGAGATCGACGTAGCCGGCCGAGTCGTAGTGCCACGGATCGGAATAACCGTAGCCGTCCGTTGTAGTGACGATGGCTGCGTTCTTATCCTTCTGCACGAAATCCGCCTGAGCCTGACGGACAATTTCTCCAAAGGTCCAGACCGTGCCGTTGGCGTTTTCTTTCTCGTAGTCATCTTTGCCTGAATCTGAGATGCGGCCGATCACAACCGGGATGTCGTCTTCTCGCAATGCCGCGCGGATAAGATCCATCAGCCGTTTGAGATTCGCTTCATAGTGCGCCGCGACGTGTTCTTCGCCGGCATCGCTTTCGCCCTGCATCCAGAGAATGCCTTCGGGATTAAGCGTGTCGGCTTCGCCATCACCGTCGATATCTGTCACGGCAAATGCGTTTCGCACTGTTGCCAGGAAATGGTCATACTGATTGACGTTGCCCAAAAATCTGTTCTGATGAAAATCGGGTTCCCAGCAGCCAAAAGTCTTTGCGGCATTTGCTTCTGCGGAGATCGATGTGCCACCGCGCGAGTACTTGATGATTGCAATGTTGGAATCCGGATCACGCTCTTTAAGTTTTCGCGCAAACGACAGTTCGACACCAAATCGATCGGAATACACGTTCTTCGCGCCGTCAGAAGTGAAGCCAGCGCCGTTGCCGGGTTTGAGTTCCGTCCACACGCCGCGACCTTCAATGTTCTGGCAATCCAGGCCCTGATTGCCATGAAAGATCATCACGCCTTTCACAGGCTCCGCGTCCGCCCCCTGCAGATCTTTGACATAGCCATATCCGTCCATATTGGATTGGCCGCCAAGGTAATACACCTTGTAGTCTTTGGCTGCCGCAGATGAACAACAGCAGATGGCCAGAAGGCCAAGTGAAAGTTTTAGATGCGACGTAATCATGCAGTTCCACCTGTGAGTTCAGTTAACGATTTGTGACAGCCACATGAGTGTCCTGTTAGGCTCACAAATTGTCCAGCAGATCGCCCTTTGCGTCGCGTCCATCTGTTGTCGTTGTAGGCCGGACCAAGGGAAGCGCCGTTCCGGCATTGACCAGACAGCTGCCGGAACATCGCTCCGCTTGGTCCGGCCTACTGAAGTTGATAGAATCGCGACCGTGGTCACATGCTTCGTTCAAGGCAGTGACAACTTATTTCCTCGTTGCGCGGGCTTGACTATCGTGGCTAAACCAAGTGTTTCAATTTCGTTTTCCATCCTGCCAACTTCCTCGAATACAACAGTGCCTCTGAATGGTGAGCGTCTCAGAATTTGCTCTTGTTTGCAACATTTCCTGACGCTGTGCGTTATGTCGACTTTGCTCGCGACCTCAACGCTGGCCGTTGATGAAGCCAACACAAGCGAAAGCGATCGCACCGTTCTAACGGGCGTGCCCGAAGGCAAGTTGACGTCGGGGAAATTTAGTGACAGCAAAGTGTTCCCCGGCACAACTCGCGACTACAGCGTCTATGTGCCTGCTCAATATAAATCCGATGAACCCGCTGCGCTGATGGTGTTTATGGATGGCTCGGGCTATGCCAAAAAAGACGGTGCGTTTCGCGTGCCTGTGGTGTTCGACAATCTGATTCATCAAAAAGCGATGCCCGTGACGATCGCAGTATTCGTGAATCCTGGCAACATCCAGGCGACAGCACCCGGAGCCAGTGACCGCAGCAATCGTTCGTTCGAATACGATTCGATGGGTGATCGTCACACAAACTTTCTGATCGATGAATTCCTACCCGTCGCTTTGAAGGATTTGAACGTATCCACTGATCCTGCCAGGCGAGGTGTCTGTGGAATCTCGTCGAGCGGCATTTGTGCGTTCACCGCTGCGTGGGAACGGCCGGATCAGTTTGGCAAGGTGCTCAGCCACATCGGCAGTTTCACGAACATCCGCGGTGGCTGGGCTTATCCGGGACTTGTTCGCAAGAGCAAAGACAAGCCGAAGGCCATCAAAGTCTATCTGCAGGAAGGCAAAGAGGACCTGAACAACCTGCACGGCAACTGGCCGCTGAGCAATCAGGATCTGGCACAGGCACTGCAGTTTGCTGGATACAAATACAAGCTGGTGATGACCGACGGTGGCCATAGCGGCAAATGGGGCGGCGAAGAACTGCCGAACGCTCTGCGATGGTTGTGGGATGACAGCGCCGAATCGACCAATATGCCGATCGTGAACACCAAACCTGAATGGGTGCCTCATCCGGATGCCGTCGCCAACGACAGCGTTCCCAAAGGCACCGTTGAACAAATGGAGCCGTTCGAATCCAAGGTCTTCGACGGTACAACTCGTGACTGGTCGATCTATGTACCGGCTCAATACAAGTCTGACCAGCCTGCCGCGCTTATGGTGTTTCAGGACGGCGAAGGCATGAAGAATGTCAACGGTCGCTGGCGCGTCCCCGTGGTGTTCGACAATCTGATTGCTCGCGGAGACATGCCGCCCACAATCGCTGTCTTCATCAACCCCGGCCATGAAAAATCCAAGCCGCGGGAGAAGGGCAAGCATTCGAATCGCAGTTTGGAATACGACAGTCTCGGCGATCGCTACGTGCGTTTTCTGACGGAAGAGATCATTCCGGAAGTTCGTAAGAAGTACACCATTTCCGACGATCCTGATATGCACGCGATTGGCGGCTCGAGCAGTGGAGCGATCTGTGCCTTCACCGCTGCATGGGAACGTACGGACTTCTTCCGCAAGGTTTACAGCAGCGTTGGCAGTTTCACCAATCTGCGTGGCGGCAACGTGTTTCCGTCGTTGGTTCGCAAGACGGAACCGAAGCCCATTCGAGTCTACATGGCGGACACCAGCGGCGACGTCGATAATCAATTTGGCAGCTGGTGGTGGTCGAATCTGCAGATGGCGTCGGCCTTGAGTTACATGGGCTACGACACTCGCTTCGATCAAGCGGAAGGCTACGCTCACAACGCGGACTTCGGCGGATCAAAATTTCCCGAAGCTATGAAGTGGCTGTGGCGAAAAGAAAAGCACACGCCTGTGATCGACACGAAGGGCGACCTGGGAGGCGACTTAACATTGCTGAATCTTCTGATCCCCGGCGAATCCTGGCAAATCGTCGCCGATAACCTCGGCTTCGCGGATGCTTTGTGTACTGACAAAGACGGCAATCTTTACTTCTGTGATATGAAGGCTCCGGCTGTCATCCGCATCAACGCGGCGGATGGATCTCGCACGGAAATCTGCAAGGAAAGTGTCAGCGGCCTGGAATTCAGTCCTGATAGTTCATTGCTTTACGCGTGCCAGGGTTCCAGGGATCGAGTCATCAGTATCAACCCGTCCAACGGCGAAGTGAAGGTTGTGGCTGAAGGGGTCAAACCGAACGATCTGGCCGTAACGAAAGACGGATTCATCCTGTTTACTCAAACGGGCAAGTCCGAAGTGGTTCGCATCAATCCGGCGAATGGCGAAGTCACTGTAGTTGATACTGGCATCAGCAAACCGAACGGTATCGCGTTGTCCAACGACGGTGGAACGCTAGCCGTCTCCGATTACGGCGGAACTCACACGTGGACTTTTCGAGTCAACTCTGGCGGAATCCTCGACGCCAAAATGCCTACGATGCCAATGCGACTTCCGATTGATCAGAAGGGCGAATTCAAATTCAACGAAGCTCCGCCGTACATTCAAGTCGCCAAAGGCGACGGCATGGCCGTCGACAAAGTTGGCCGCTACTACGTCACGAGCGAACTCGGAGTCCAAATCTTCGACCCCACCGGCCGGCCGTGTGGAGTTCTTCCCAAAGTCGATGCGGGTCAACCCCTCACAACCTGCATGCTCGCCGGAGCCGACCACAGCACCCTATACATCGCGCATGGGACTAAGATTTATTGTCGGAAGCTGACGGTGGAGAAACCAGGGAAGTAGATTTCAAAGCTCCGATTCCTGATTTCGTGTTCACGCAACGGAGAATCTCAGACAAATTGACCGCACCAATGCCTCCGTCATGCGTTGGCAGGGTTCCGTTATCTACCAAGCGTTGCGTGAACAGGGGCGGAAGATGTTGCGAGCTTTGGTCGTGATAATTGCGTTGAGCAGTATCTGGTTTGGGGCAGGCTGTTCATCTGAGAGTTCGCCGAATGGCCAGATCACGTCGGATAAACCGAGTGCGGCTGATATCGAACGTGACCTATTACTTGTCAGCAATCCTGGCAAGTATCGCCTTCGAAATGCGACTGAAGGAAACCAATATGATATCGCCTCACTTGTCGCGGAGTTAAAAAGCGACGACGCTAAAATCCGAATTCCCGCCGCCAAGGGAATTCCATTCCGTGCCCCACAGGCGTTTGAACCTGCTATCGAACCACTTATCGCCATGTTGGGTCGCAAGAGTGAATACGAAAAGCAGGCTGCAGCTGCAGGGATCGCTCATTTGACATTTGAATCCCCCGTCCTGGGCACAGCATTTCAGCCACTGAAGCAGATCATAGAGGGCAAAGGTCCTAACGAAACGAGACACTGGGCGACAATTGCGATGGCTGACATCGGGCCATTTCTACCGGATGAACAGCAGACGGACCTGATCGAACTGTTGAAGACGACAATCAACGACAGTTCATACGACATTGCAAGATTTGCAATGGATGGGCTTGGAAATCTTGGGCCTCGTGCAGAATCAGCAATCCCCGCTGTCCTCGTCCAACTGGACGCTGGCAAACATCGAACACTCATCGCTACGCATGCGCTGGAGAAGATCCATCGCCGCCCGGACCTTTGTGTTCCAAAACTCATCGGTGTTCTGTCAAAAACTCCGGAATGGACGGAGTACATTCTGTCGGCGTTGGGTGCATTTGGAGTCGATGCCGCACCGGCGGTTCCGGCGATCCGGAAATCGCTCGTCAGTGGCGATGGCAATGTTCTGATTGCTGCCGCATCGGCTCTGGCGGCGATTGGCCCGGCTGCGGATTCGGCAACAGACGATCTTCAACGAGCGTTTGAATCTCGAAAGGATCCCGTCGGTACCATACAGGACGAAGCGCGTATTGCTCTTCTGAGCGCCTTGAATTCGATTGGTCCAAAAGGCAAAGCACGAGCGTCAGAAATTCTTGGGCAAACTCATTTTATTCGACTATTCTCCGACAGCCGACTCTCAATTCGTCCGCAAGGCGTGCTGGGCAGTGCCAGCAACTCCTCCAAAATCACCACTCTGCTGCTTTCTGGTTCAGAACTCAGCGATGATGACCTTGCTCCCTTGGCTTCACTGGTGAATCTTGAAGAACTGGCAATGCCGCAGAGCGCAACAAATGAAAGCTTCCGCCACATTACCGGACTGTCCAAACTTCGTATCCTCAAGCAGGACTTGTGGAACACGGGAGACTCTCAAGGAAGCTACCTTGACGATAGTGCGCTGATTCATGTGCAGAATTGTTCTCACCTCCAAAGGTTGACGCTTCGAATTCGCCTTTCCGGAGATGGTACAAAATACTTAGCAGGATGCCCGAAGCTTCAATCGCTCACCGTGTTGCAGATGAATGATGAAGCCCTTCGAAATCTGCCTGAACTCGCACATCTTGAGACACTGAATATCAACGACGGTGCCGTTTCAGATACCGGAATCGAATCGTTGAAGCGATTTCGAAGTCTTCAGCATCTGAGCCTTCGATCCACGGAGGTCACTGATGCCGGAGTTGAAGAAATCGTATTGAATCATCCAGGACTTGTTTCACTGAACCTGGCACATGTCAATGTTACGTCGGCGTCGGTTCCGGCATTATCACGACTGACGAAACTCAAAGAATTGATCGTTTATGCAACGCCACTCGCTGGCAGCCGCGACGTTTTGGACATGAGAATGACAACTGCCGTTGTCCAATTGAAGAGGGCGCTGCCGAATTGTGATGTCAGCTATGCCGATTGATTACATGAACTGCAACGAGCGGCAGCAAGTCTTCGATGGTGGTGCGATTCACGAACGTCGCCATGCGTTGACGTGGGCAATATCCGACGGAGTCAGCTGGGATGACACGGACCTCACCACGTAGCAGAATTCGTTAAAATTCTGGGTGCGACGCGAAGACGCCACCAAATTCTGACGAATTCGGCTACGTTCGAACGCGAAACTCTTTTCATTGATTCAACCTTGAACCAGCATGACTCTTCCGCGAAAAGAAAATGACTACCTCAGGCGTCTTCCGCCAGAATACTATCGCGGACTTGCCTGCGTCAGTTGGACGATGACGATTCACAAATCTGATGTCGATGAAAAGTTCGCGTCAAAGATTTCTCCAATGCCTGCCGGGCTTTTGAACTCTCTGACGAAAGACGAGATCCTCGACCTGCATGTGTACCTCGAGAACGGTGAATTCCAACTCCCGGAACATCTCAGGAAACAGCATCTGCCGCAGGCAGCATGCAAATGACGGGTTAGCAACGAGCAGCTAATAACTGCCGTCGTGGATTTCGTCAGAAATCCCATGCCAGCCGCAGGGGTTGGGATTCACTCTGAACACTGGTCATGCATTCGTTGTTTCTTTCCATGGCCAATCGTTACGATGCCGCCGGCGCGAGGCGAATGTGACGAGCGGCATGACTCACTCTCGGCCGATCAATGGAATGCATGCAACGACGATCAAAAGGTGATCACGATGGCGAATGTCGACAATGAAATGAACTGGGTTGCATTGCTGGATGCGGTGCGCACTGCTCAGAAATGTTGCGAACAGTGGATGGATCGCGGCAAGCTCACGCGAGCGCAGGGGGAGGAAATTGTCGCCAATCTGCAGGCTCAGTACGGGATCTATTCGCAGGATGCCAGCAGCAACCTGGCCATGCCAAAGGTAAAAGGTTTTCTGCCAGCACAGCCGACTGAAACCGCAGGGACTCGCGGCTACCGCGCGGGCATGTATGTGAATGAACTGCTGTTGGATCTGAAATCTCGCGGAAAAATCTCGCTGTCTCAGTTTCATGCTTTGAAGTCCGATTCGGATGAACGACTCAACGCGGTGCGGCGACAGCTGCAAAAGGACGGAATCGCAGAATGGAGCCTGAAGATTCAGTCCACATCTTCGCCACAAAACGCAGCACTGCCATTTAGTGCACCAGAGGCCGCCGCGGTCGCCAGTGAACCGACTCCAAAGCCGCCTGCGGTCCCGCGTCGGAGCTTGCTGGAAATCATCCTTGACCCACGCAGCATTCAGTGTCTGCTTGGTCTCGGCGGCGCGCTGATGGTCGTGGGACTTGTAATTCTGCTTTGGATCAACAACTACTTCACTCCGCCAGTAATGGCGGGAGTCCTGGCACTCAGCAATATCCTGCTGTTGGCGGCAGGCCTGGCCACGATTCACTACACGCGATATCAGCTGGCTGGAAAGGCGTTGGCGTTATTGTCGTGTCTCGTGATGCCGTTGAACCTGTGGTATTGTCATGGGAATAATTTGATCACAATTGACGGGCATCTCTGGATGTGTGCCGTATTGATCAGCGCGTTGTACGCGGTGTCAGCCGTGATTCTGAAGGATGAACTCTTTGTTTATGTGTTCAGCGCTGGCGTGGCGATGACCGGCTTGCTGTTTCTGGCGGACCTGCAACCATCGCCGCAGCGCTTCTGGGAAATCGCATCGCCGGCGACGATGCTTGTCGTGCTCGGCTTGCTCGGCATTCATCTGGAACGTGCGTTTGTGGTCGGGGATGGTCCGTTCTCTCGAGCAAGATTCGGGATGGCATTTTTCTGGTCAGGGCATGCGCAACTGGCAGTGGGACTGATTCTTGTGCTGGCCGCTCAAGTCGCTGGGGACTGGCTGTATCCTTTCTGGTTTAAGCCTGTTTACAATGCCTTGGGTGCAGTGCCGTCACCAATGTGTGACCGACTGCGATGGCTGGCTTTGGCCCTGGTCATTGCCGGGACTTATGCCTACGTTTATTCAGACGTAACGGTTCGTAAGCGAGGCATTTTTATTCATGTCGCGGCATTCACTTTACTGTGGGCCGAGATATTGATCGTGCAAATGCTGAACTTGAAACTGGGTGTGGATGTCGTGATCATGACACTAGCCGTCACTTCATTGCTCAGCCATTTGGCGTTTTCTCTGCTCAGTAAAGACAACCAGTACGCTCGGTCGATGCCGTTGTTTGGCCTGCTGCTCGGGCTGCTTCCCGTGGCTATCGGAATCGTTGTCTATCTGGACCACTTTGGGTTGCAAGCTGTCTGGGCAGACGAACCACCGCGCTGGAGTTTTGTAGGCGCGATGCTGTTCACGGCTGTCGCGTGTCGCGCTGGGGCGTACTTGTATCGCACTGTTTCGCCGCGTTTGATGACATGGTACTTTTTCGCCACGGGTGCAGCCACGATGGTGGCTGCTGTAGCCGGCCTATCCGCGCTCGGCCTGAATCGGTGGCAGAGTCATGCACCAATCATGATGTTGATCCCGATCGCATATCTTGTGGCCGCGAGACTTTACGGCGATCGATCATCAGCGAGGCCTTTATTGTGGGTAGCACATGCTTCGGCGGGTGTGATGCTGATCTCATCTCTGGCATCGGCTTTCGAAGCTTTTGGCGGTGGGGCAAAGGTTCAGACTCTGAATCTTTCATTGGCATTGTTCTTTGCTGAAGCGGCGGCGTTTTACGGATTGGCAACATACTTCCGACGTCAGCAATGGTGCATCTACATGTCTAGCCTGATGGCCAGCGCCGCGTTCTGGCAGGTGTTGGCATATTTCGCATTGGGCACTCAAGCCTACATCCTGGTCTTTGCGGTCATCGGTCTGGGAATGCTGGTTGCCTATCGATTAGCGCTGCTGGAACAAACAGCAGCCGCTCCACTTGCGGATGCATTGTTTCAATCCGCGAATGCTGTACTCAGTCTGGCATTCATTTCGTCGGTATTTTACAGCCTCAGCCGCATTGCCAGCGAAGAAATGTCTTCAGCCAGCGTTGATAATGGCATTGACTGGACGTTCGCAGGCTATTGTCTGGTGATGCTGGGAATCAGCATGTTGGCCATCCTCGTGACACAGCATCCCACTGGTCGCCGCTGGTATATTGTGACAACCATTGCGCAGGCTGTCGTCCTCTTGCTGGCGATTCATAAGTTGATTGAACTCAACCCATGGCAGCAGCTGGAACTCTTTGCCGTTCTCGCGGGGCTTCTACTGTTGGGCCTTGGTCATTACGGCTGGTACAAAGAGCAGGATCAGCAGTCTGATCTTGTCAGCGTGAGTCTGCTGTTCGGCTCTATTCTGGCAAGCGTCCCGTTAGCGATCGCGACATGGATTGATCGCGGACATAATGTTTTTTATCCGCTAAACGAGTTTGGGTTTCTGTTCGTCAGTATTGCTCTACTGGCGACTGGGATTCTGTTTCAGCTCAAATCCACAACAATGGTCGGCAGCGCGATGACGGCGCTTTATTTCGTAACATTGCTGTTGTTTATCCCCTGGAGCCGACTCAACGCAGTGGCATTGGCCATCACAATCGGCGGCGGAACAATATTCGGATTTGGATTGATTCTGGCATTCTTCCGAGATCGATTACTGGCACTTCCGGAACGCATTAAACAACGTGAAGGCGTATTTCGTGTGTTCAATTGGCGATAAATGTGCTTCGCGTGAGATGGCTGCATCGCTCTTGTCTCGCCGTAAAGTAAGATAGGAAGAACTGAAAAGAACGCAGTTTGGGCGAATCGGAAAGAAAAAATCTGGTAAATCATCGTGGCGTAAACACCCGAAACCTCCCGATTGCCCATAAACAAGCCCAATTTGCGTAAAAACAGGCAGTCTGCGCAACGAAACTGCCGTTGACCGTCTTTGGCAATTGGATACAATCGGTGGAGTTGAGAGTTGGGACTAACAGGGAAGCTCTTGTAACTCGAAGCGAATTCGAAAGTTGCGGCGTTAGCTCTGCACAGTCGATTTCTGGGTCTTTCAACATCGCTTGCACACCGGGAGGCGAGTGATCGCAGTTTCCAGTTCAATTACAAGTTGCCAGTGTTCGGCGCTGAAGCGTCAGGGATGGCGTCCGGCAAATCTGTCGGACGGTGGGATGCTGCTCAGTTGCAGCTCATCGCTTTTCCAAAAAACGGATTGTGCTCATGAAAACAGTGTTTACGACAGGCGAAGCCGCCAAAATCTGCAAGGTGAGTCAGCAGACGATTATTCGCTGCTTTGATTCCGGCCAGCTTAAAGGATTCCGCGTTCCGGGCTCTCGCTTTCGCCGGATTCCGCGCGACGTCCTGTACAAGTTCATGAAAGAAAACGGCATCCCTACGGATGCGCTTGAAAGCGGTAAGCGTAAGGCTCTGATTGTTGACGATGACCATGAACTGGTTGAATTGATCACAGACGCCCTGCAGGCCGACGGTCGCTTCGAAGTTCGGATCGCCAATAACGGCTTCGATGCGGGCATGATGGTCAAAGAATATCATCCAGACATCATTGTACTGGACGTGATGCTTCCCGATATCAACGGCAAGGAAGTCTGCCAGCGAGTTCGCAGCGATTCAGCTCTGGATGACGTAAGAATCATCTGCATTAGCGGCATGGTTGAGCAGGACAAGATCCAGGAACTCAAGTCGGCCGGTGCGAATCAATTCCTGCAAAAGCCATTTGAGGTCGATGCATTGATCGACAACATCTGCAATCTGCTGGATATTGAACAATTGCAGTCGAGATAGTCAAAAGCAGGTATTTTGATGCAGATAAGCGGTCGCCCTTGTGCGACCGCTTTTTTGTTTGAATTCGAAAGTCAGTGAATTCGAAGTCAGTGCAATTACTGTGCATGCGAAGCTACATTGCCGCCTTCCGCTTTGGAAAGGCGACTATGTTCCGTTATGCCGCAACGATTTTTGTCAGTGCATTTCTGCTGTTTCAGGTGCAGCCGTTAATAGGTCGATTCATTCTGCCGTGGTTTGGCGGCGGGCCTTCGATCTGGACAAGCTGCATGTTGTTCTTTCAGATTCTGCTCTTGGGCGGATATCTGTACGCGCATCTCATCAGCAGCTTGCTAAAACCACGTGCTCAGGTGATGACACATCTGACTTTGCTGGCGGCGTCGCTGTTATTCCTGCCGATTGCTCCGAGCGAATCATGGAAGCCGGTGTCAGATCAATCGCCATTGCTGCAGATTCTGCTTTTACTGCTGGCGACTGTGGGTATGCCATATTTTCTGCTGTCGTCAACCGGTCCGTTGATGCAGAAGTGGTTCAGTCAGACCTCGACCGGTCAGTCACCGTGGCGTTTGTATGCACTGTCAAATATCGGGTCGCTGCTCGCTTTACTGAGCTATCCGTTTGCCTTCGAGCCATGGCTGGCGCTGCGTGAGCAGGTATGGTCATGGTCCGCCGTATATACCATGTACGTGGCACTGGCCGCATGGTGCGGACTTCGCTATCTGCAATATCAGCGGACAGCAGTGACCAGATCTTTGGCGGACGTGAACCAGAATTTGCCGTTTGATGCGACTCTGGCCGTGACCACAGACGCGACACCGGCGCGGCCGGGTTTCGGCACGATGACGCTGTGGCTGGCACTGGCGGCCTGTAGTTCGGCAATGCTGCTGGCAACGACCAACCAACTGTGCATTGATGTCGCCACGGTTCCGTTTCTGTGGGTGTTGCCGCTGGGGCTGTATCTGATTTCCTTCATTATCTGCTTTGACAGTCCGCAGTGGTACGATCGCCGAGCCTACGGTTTGTTGTTGCTGGCCTGCTGTCCCGTTGCGTGCTGGATTCTTAATGAAGGAGCCGATGTTAATATTTCAAAGCAGGTGGCGATTTACGCCACAGTTCTGTTTACATGCTGCATGACGTGCCACGGAGAGCTTGTCAGTTGCAAACCAAACGCAAAATACCTGACGCTGTTCTACGTGCTGATTTCTGCCGGCGGAGCCCTTGGAGGAATCTTCGTTGCCATCGTCGCGCCATATACCTTCCATGGATATTGGGAATATCACATCGGACTGGTTGCTTGTTGTGCAGTCACGCTGACTGCATGGTGTTCGCAGCGAATCTGGCAACGGCCCCTATCGGCTGCGTTCTGGATCTGGGCCATCATCGTGGCCGCCAATGGGAGTTTGTTGGCATATTTCGTCTATCTGCCGCTGGAGGCAGTCATTGACGCCCGGGACGAAACGATCCTTTTCGGAGCCTACGGCTTGATCCAGTTCATCGGGCTGATCGTCACCGGCGCAGTTTCGCGTCGCTGGATGGGTTTGGCGGCGACATGGGCCGTTGTTTCATCGCTGTTGTGTGCCTGGATGATCGGTTATGGAACATGGAGATTTCCAGCCTCAATGACTACCCAAATTCGTACGGTAATCATTGCATGCGCCGTTGCTTCGCCGATACTCGCGATGGCATTTCTATGGTGCGCTCATTGGATCGAGCGACAGGCGCCGCGAACATTCGTGAGTCGAGTTTATCTGTCAGGAACTCTATACGTTTTAGTTACGTCCGCCTGTGGTGCATTCTGGTACTTCAATTTGATCGAACGATGGCAGGCGGAGTCCTTCCTGATGACAGCCGGTGCCGCATTGCTGATGGAATGGTCGGCGCGGGGCTTTCGCGGGCCAGATCAGTCGTCAATCGGATTCTGGTTCTGGGTGCCATGCATCACACTGGTGCTGTTGTTGTCAAATTCTCTGGCGGTGATTGTTCGCTCAGACAACGATGCCGATGACGATAGGCAAACTGTTTATACATCTCGCAATTTTTACGGAGTACTGCGAGTTGAGGAAGAGGGCTTCTATGACGAGGAAAGTCAGTCATT
Organism: Planctomycetota bacterium; assembly: GCA_031429275.1. Classification (GTDB taxonomy): domain Bacteria; phylum Planctomycetota; class Planctomycetia; order Planctomycetales; family Planctomycetaceae; genus SXXK01. Next base: position 10,249 of record JANOZG010000661.1, on the reverse strand, counting down.
TGTAACTTTGAAGTATGCATTGACGCACGGACAAATCAAACATGGATTTCAATTCGTCGATGAACACTGGAAAACACAACCGACAACGTATTACGGTCGTGAGAGCGGAATCGGGATCGCCATTCAGATGAGTCGTGAGAGACAGTCTGAGGCTGACAAGCACCCTTTGCGAGTGGGCGTAGTAGGGCTTGGCACCGGCACAATCGCGGCGTACGGTGAGAAAGGCGATACGTTTCGATTCTATGACATTAATCCGGAAGTAGCCGCGCTTTCCGACAAATACTTCACCTATCTGCATGATTCCGCTGCGGAAACGGAAGTCGTCATCGGTGATGCACGCATCATGATGGAACGTGAGATAGCCGCCAACCAGCGTCAGCAATTTGATATCCTTGCCATTGACGCGTTCAGCAGCGATGCCATTCCCGTCCATTTGCTCACCAGCGAATGCGGTGAAATCTACCGGGAGCATCTGAGGCCAGGCGGAATTCTGGCTGTCCATATTTCCAATCGGTTTCTGGATCTCAATCCTGTCTCTCGCGGACTTGCCGAACATCTTGGCTGGAAAGCGTATCGCATAGAAAATTCCGGCGACAACACGGCAGGTGTTTTTAGTTCGACATGGATCCTGCTGACTTCCGATGAAGAACTTGGAAAAGTCGCCGCGTTTCAGGATGCTCTGACGCCGTGGAAAGATTCTGAAAAGGTGCTGCACTGGACCGACGACTACTCTGGCCTGTGGCAGGTGCTTTCGCTTTAATTTGCCAATTCCCGGCCAATCCGCCTTCAGAAAACATCCTCTTAAATCATCATGCTGCATCTTCAATCTGCCTCTTCCGAACGCTGGCTTCGCCAAGTTAATCAGCACTTGAATGATATTCTCATCGACCACGCGCATTGCGAACAGAAAGCCGCATCGACTGCGATGGATCTGATGTTCGACTATGTTGAAAACGAAGACTTGTGCTGCGAAATGTCCGAAATCGTCCGCGAGGAACTGGAACATTTTCAGCTTGTGCGCAATCTGCTGAAGCAACGTGGCGTCAAATTTGTGCGACTGAAGCCGGGCACATATGGTCGCAAGCTCAAGGAGCTGGTTCGCCGCCAGGAGCCGCAGCGAGCGGTGGATCGACTGCTGGTTGGTGCAATGATCGAAGCCCGCAGCTGTGAGCGATTCGTTTTGCTGAGAGACCACCTTCAGGACACAGAATTAAAAGAATTCTACGGCAGTCTCTACGAATCCGAAGCACGACATCATGCGACGTACGTTCGCCTTGCGAAGCAATTTGGCAGTGAGTCTGACGTCAACGCTCGACTGCAGGAACTTGCCGCCGCTGAAGCGGAAATTATCGCGAAAGGCTGTGAATTGCCGCGCGTGCACAGCTAAACCCTTCCCAACCGCGAGCCAGAATCCATCGCTGGGATTTCACGCTTGACCCATGCTACCATTCGTCGCGAATATCCGGTGCTCAAGCTGAACGCCATCCGAAAAGGGGTCTGACCCTCTCCGGCAAGGTTAACGCTTTAGAAAATTTAACCCGCCTCCAAAAGGGTCAGACCCATTTTCGGATGACTGCCTCGAAAGCCCCAAATCATGGCTCAAGCTCGTCTTCAGGGTATTTTTACTCCGAATCTGATCCCATACACCGCAGACGGCGGGATCAACGAGCCTGAACTGCGCCGCTATGCAGATTGGCTCATCGATCGTGGTGTCCACGGACTTTATCCAAACGGTTCGACCGGCGAATTCACGAGATTCACACCAGAAGAGCGTCGCCGCATCGTCGCAATTCTAGCCGACCAGGTTCGCGGACGTGTGCCGATTCTGGCCGGTGCCGCAGAAGCCAATGTGAGGGAAACGATCAAGGCGTGCGAGTACTATGCATCCCTTGGCATTCGCGCCGTCGCGATTGTCGCACCGTTTTATTACAAGTTAAGCCCCGCGTCGGTGTATGCGTACTTCAAAGAAATCGGACGCAACACGCCAATCGATGTGACGCTGTACAATATTCCGATGTTCGCCAGTCCGATTGATGTTCCGACGATTCAGAGATTGTCGGAAGAATGCGAACGCATCGTCGCAATTAAAGATTCGTCTGGTGAAATCCCGCATATGATTCGGATGATTCAGGCGGTGAAGCCAAATCGTCCTGACTTCGCATTCCTCACGGGCTGGGATGCAGCCTTAATGCCAATGCTATTAGTTGGTTGTGACGGCGGAACAAACGCCAGTTCCGGAGTCGTACCGGAACTGACTCGCAAGCTTTATGATCTGACGACATCGTACCAGATTGATGCAGCGCGAGCGGTTCAGTACGACCTCGTGAAACTCTTCGACACGATGATCTATTCTGCTGAGTTCCCTGAAGGATTTCGTGCAGCCGTCGAACTGCGCGGATTTAAAATGGGACACGGTCGTCAGCCGTTGTCAGACAAACAGCAAACTGACATCGGTTCGCTCAGCCGTGAATTGCAGTGCATGTTGTCGAATCATGGTTTCACAGATCAGCCAGTGGGTGGTTGCCCGATTGGCAATTCCAACGCGAATCCTGCTGAGGTGTCTGCCATCGTGCAGCAGGTCGTTGCGGAACTTCACCGTCGTGGTCTGATGTAAGGCGAGCGGCAGGGCGTCAGCCCTCCGAGCAGGCACGTGCGCTACAAAACTTCCAGCAGCCACAAGGTGAAGTCCGACATGCAGAAAATTCGCGTCATCGATTCGCATACCGGTGGCGAACCCACACGAATAATTGTCGAGGGAGGTCCGGATCTTGGTACAGGGCCGTTGCGAGAACGGCTCAAAATCTTCCGCGACCACTTCGATGACATCCGATCCGCTGTCATCAATGAACCGCGAGGCTCGGATGTACTGGTCGGCGGATTGTTATGCAACCCGACGGACGATTCCTGCGCGGCTGGCATTATCTTCTTTAACAACGCGGGCTATCTGCACATGTGTGGCCACGGCACTATCGGGCTCATGGTCTCGCTGCTGTGGATGAAACAACTCGGGCCTGGTACTCACCGCATTGAAACGACGGTTGGTGTTGTCACGGCGACTTTGCATGATGAACATCGTGTGTCTGTACAAAATGTCTCCTCCTATCGCTATCGTAAATCCGTAGCAGTGGACATACCGAATCATGGGAAGGTAATTGGCGACATTGCCTGGGGCGGGAACTGGTTCTTTCTGGTAAGCGACCACGGACAGGATTTGCGACTTGCGAACTGGAAAGAACTGTCCGAATTCTCGCTGCGGATTCGCGCGGCGCTGGAATCGAATGGAATTACCGGTGCGGACGGAGGGGAAATCGATCATATTGAATTGTTCGGTCCGCCAACAAGCAGGAATTCTGACAGCAAGAATTTTGTCATGTGCCCTGGTGGTGCCTATGATCGATCACCGTGTGGCACCGGAACCAGCGCGAAGCTGGCATGTCTTGCGGCAGATGGAAAACTCATGCCTGGTGCGTTCTGGCGGCAGGAAAGTATCGTTGGCAGTATTTTTGAAGGCCGTTGGCAGCCGGATGAGAATTCGACCATGAAAGATGCCATCATTCCCACAATCACCGGATCAGCATGGATCACCGGTGAGTCTTCATTGATCCTCCAGGATACCGATCCCTTTCGCGCTGGCATTCGCACTGAAGTCTAAGACATGACAAATAAGACGCCTCATACCGTGGTGATTGGTGGCGGAGTAGTCGGTGGATTTTCTGCATGGTATCTGCGGCAGACCGGCCGTGATGTGACGCTCATCGATAGAGGGCAATTCGGCAAGGCATGTTCGCATGGCAACTGTGGCTATGTCAGCCCGAGCCATGTGATTCCGTTAGCCCGTCCCGGTCAGATCAGCAAGGGCATCAAGGGGATGCTCAGCCGCCAAACAGCATTGCGGATCGAACCCAGGAAGATTCTGAGTCTTTGGCCGTGGCTGCTGAAGTTCGCGATGCGCTGCAACGAGCGGGATATGATGCAGGCTGGGCTGGCGTGTCATCCACTGCTGCAGTCGTCCGCTGCATTGTATCGAGAACTCATTGAATCTCAGAACATGCAGGTGGAATGGAACACCGATGGCCTGTTGTTTGTCTACCGCGATCAGCATGAATTCGACGCCTATGCGAAAACCGACCAATGGCTGCGGAAACATTTTCAGGTTTGTGCAGAACCTTTGCCGGGTTCGAAGTTGACCGATCTTGAGCCCGCCTTGAAACCCGGACTGGCCGGTGCCTGGCTGTATCAATGCGATGCACATTTGCGTCCGGACAAGCTGATGAGCGAACTCCGACGACTGGTCGATGAAAGCGGAGTCCGCGTCATCGAGAACTGCGAAATGAAGAGCCTGAGGAGTGTCGGAACTCGCTCCACGGCTGTTGTAACCAGCGGTGCAGAAATCGAAGCCGATGAAGTCCTGATTGCAACGGGTTCATGGACGCCACTTCTGAAAGAATCGCTTGGTGTGAAACTGCCGATTCAGCCTGGCAAGGGCTATTCGATTACGATGGCTCGACCAAAGATTTGCCCGAAGTACCCGATGATTCTGGAAGAGTGTCACGTTGCCATCACGCCATTCGACAAAGGATATCGCGTTGGAAGTACGATGGAATTCGCTGGTTACGATACTACACTCAATCAGCATCGGTTGAACTACCTGCGATCGGGTGCCGCTGAGTATCTTATCGAACCGACCGCTGATCCTGTCGAAGAAGAATGGTATGGATGGCGTCCGATGACGGCGGATGGAATTCCATTTATCGACCGCTCGCCGAAGTTCAATAACGTCTGGGTCGCCGCAGGGCACAGCATGCTGGGAATCTCCATGGGCACCGGTACCGGCAAGCTGGTGGCGGAAATGATCAGCGGCCAGAAACCACACGTGGATCTGAACGCTTATCGAATTCAGAGATAGTGGGACACGTTGCTCGCCAGATTCGTTTGGCTCATGTCAATTGCGAGTCGGTCGTTGCCGCTTTTGCACGAAACATATCCAGCGTCCAGACAACAAGTGTCGCCAGCAGAATGAACAACAATCCGCCGCCTGCGAAAATGTCAGACGTCAGGCGATCCATTTCGACGCCAAAAAACGATTTGGCAATCAGTTGAATATAGCTGTGTACGCCATCCTTGATGCCCATCTCACGCCGAATCTTGAAGTGCCAGTCCGTGCAGATGCAGTAGCCCAATCCTTTCCAGAAGCCCATCACAAACCACGAAAACAGCGTCGCTCCCAGGCAGATAATGTGCAGCGTCCGGGTGCGGCGAAAGATCCACCCCGTGAGATTGAAGACCAGAATCACGTTATGGAATATAAAGAACAGTATGTTCAGCGCACCCAGCATTTCAGCAATCTCAATATGTCGTGGATCATCATAACCTAAATCGATTCGCCTTTCCCTTATAACGTAGGCCGGACCAAGCGCAGCGCCGTTACGGCAGCACCACGACGTTTGCCGGAACGGCGCTACGCTTCGTCCGGCCTACTTCTACTCCGACGGAATGCGGCTTCCATGCGGGTCCGTTGTCGGTGCCGCAGTCACTTCATCCAGTCGATCTCGCAATTGACGGCTGGTGAAGTGTTCCAGTTGTTCCGCCTGTCCGTGAATACGCTCCACCGCGACTCCGCCTTCCGCGACAAGATACTGTTCCCACAGACGATGCGAACGAACCAGTATTGACCCCAGATGACGCCCGGTGTCGGTCAGTTGATATCCTGATTCGGATCGAATCACGTGTCCTGTGCGAACATGTCGCTTCATGAGCCATGCCGTCATCCATGGCCGTGACAGCAATGAGGAACTGAGCTTCTCTGCAGAGACCGTACAGTTGCGCGATCGTTCATCCAGTCTGTACAACAATGCTATTAGGTCTTCCGACAGGATTCGCATGGCAAGTTTTTGGCGTCGCACGATTCGCACAAAGACTCCGTTTCGCGGCGAAGCCAGCGACGCTGCGAAAAACAGCAGCCCTGCACAGAGCGCCATCATTCCGGAGGTGCTGGTACTGCGGAATCCAAAAGCGTGAGGCACGATCACCGCCGAGAGATGTCCCAGTTGAGCCGACAGCATTGCAATGATGGCACTCAGCAGGATCATCATGCCCAGCCGCTCCGTCAGTAGATAAGCCGTCGCGGGCGGTACAACAAACATCGCGACAACAAGGATGTTACCGACCGACTCGAAACTCGCCACCGCTGTCACAGCCACGATGACCATCAGCAGATAATGCATGAGCCTCGCATTGAAACCGATGCTCGTTGACAGAGCAGGATCAAACGCGCTCAGTTTGAGCTCTTTGTAGAACAGCAGCACAAACAATAGATTGACAATTGTCACTGCACCAAGCACAACCACCACGCGAGGAACCTCTGCGCCACCAACACTGATCAAATCGTATGGCGTCATTTCGATTGCACCATACAAGACGCAGCCGGGGTCGAGATCCACGTGATCAGCCGCCTGCACAATCAGCACAAGGCCGATGGCGAACAACGTCGTGAATACAACACCCATAGATGCGCCTTCATCGACGTCACCGAAGTTGCGAATCCATTCTGTGAAGAAAGCCGTCAGTATCCCGACAATCACGGCACCGATAAACATCGGCCAGCTCGACCGACTTTCGCTCACGAAAAACGCAACTGCCAGACCGGGCAAAATCGCATGACTGATCGCGTCTCCCAACAGACTCATACGTCGCAGCAGCAGAAAATTGCCAGGCAGCGATGCGGCAACAGCGCAGAGCATTCCCGCCAGAACGATCCAGCCATCGTAGTCCCACGACAAGCCGAGAATTTCGCTCATGGCAATCGCCCTTTCGCGTGATCGGAAGGTAACAGATCCGACGATGACAGCCCGCTCACATTGGACTCCATGGCCAGAGGATGCGGACTGGCGACAACTCCATCCAGCGTGCGTTCCCGCGCGAGCAATTGTTCCAGTTGTGCGATGAGTTCCGGTTCCAGTACGTGCTCAATTGTGTCCGCCGCCTGGTCGACACGGCCGGGCGCGACGTCGGCGTGCGTGATCAGATAAATCTCCCATAACCGATGTTCGTGGACCAGCCGTGCCGCTTCCGCTAAACCGGCGTCGGTGAGCGACAGACTGGCATCGTGATTTCGCACCAGCAGACCACGATGGCGACATCGTTCAATCTGACGCAGCAGTCTGAACGGCGACCAGGTCCGCATCGCCAGCAATTCCGAAAACGATACGGTCATTCCGGTAGTCCTGACATTCGGAGAGCGCGATTCAAGCAGCTCAAACATCCCGCGTAACAGGTGCTGACGATCGACTGATCGATTCAGTTCCAGGCGTCGTGCAATTCGAATCAGGACACCTCGTTCACGGCCAAACAGCATGCTGAAAAAAAACAGGCAGCTGCAAGTGATGACGATCATCGGACCTGACGGGAGTTTTGCAAACAGGCCACTCATCGCCGATCCCACGATTCCACCAACTCCGCCAATCGCAGACGAAATCAGCATCATACGAGTCAGATTGTGCGTCCAGAATCGAGCCGCAGCAGCCGGAATCACAAGTAATGCGATCATCAAAACCAAACCGACCGCCTGCAAACCAATGATCGTGACAATGACGACAAGCGACATTAAGAGCAGGTCGAGGCCACGAATCGGATACCCTCGCGAACCTGCAAAGCCTTCGTCAAAACACAGCAACGTGAGTTCCTTGAACAGTAATGCCACGAGAGTGACAGACAAGAACCCAGATACTGCAATCAACTGAGCATCGCTGGAGTTGATCGATGCTGTCTTTCCATAGATGAAAGATTCCAGCCCCGCCGCATGATATGTGGGAAGTTGCTGGACGATGGTCAGAATGGCAATCCCCGCGCCGAAGAAAACGCTGAGGACGATTCCGAGCGCGGCGTCTTCTTTGAGTCGTGTCATGCTGCGAACGTACAAAATCGCGGCGACACCGACGATACCGCTCAACGTCGCGCCCGTCAGTAACACGGGCAGCGATTTTCCGTCCAATCCAATGTGAGGTGCGAGCAGAAATGCCAGTCCCACACCTGGCAGCGTCGCGTGGCTGAGAGCGTCACCCATCAGTGCGCGGCGACGAAGCAGTGTAAAACATCCGATCATGCCTGCGGCCATACCCAGCAAACCGGTTCCCAGCATCACGACGCGGGTGTTGTAGTCCTGCAACAGCAAGACTCGTTTCCAGGCTGACCATTCGGGCCATGCGATGGATCTGTCGGTGAGGGATTTGCCAACGGCCAGGCCGGGAATTTGAAATTTGAAATTTGAAATTTGAAATACATCACGGCGAGCGGGGGTTGTCAATCCCCTGATAAATCCTGGCAGAGATTCCTGTTTAACCCGTGGCCGACAGGCCAGGCTGTTAGCGATGCTTATCGCCTCGCCTGTCGGGCACGGGTTAAACGAGCAAGAGATCGTTTCACCGTTAAGCAATACGCCCAGAATGATCAGCAGCAAACTCAAAGTGTTCGCTCCCGTCGCCGCATTGCTTCGGTTGCTTCATCCAGCAGCGTCAATCGACCGCCATAAGTGCGTTCCAGATTCTGGCGTGTGAAGACTTCTCCCGTGGGACCGCTCGCCACGACTCGCATGTTGAGCAGCACGACCGAATCGAAATACTCAGGCACAGTATGCAGATCATGATGAATCACCATCGCTGTTTTTCCAGCACGCCGCATTTCTCGCAGGATTTCAACGATGGCTTTTTCGGTTGCCGCATCGACCGCTGCAAACGGCTCGTCCATGAGATAAAGGTCCGCGTCCTGCACCAGTGCGCGCGCCAGAAATGTGCGCTGCTGCTGACCGCCGGAAAGCTGGCTGATCTGGCGATGAGCGAGTTCGCCAATGCCGACCTTTTCCAATGCCTGCATCGCGAGGTCACGATGCTTGTGACGCACTGGCATGCACCAGCCGATCTTTCCGTAGAGTCCCATCGTGACCACGTCGAGTACGCTGATCGGAAAATCCCAATCCACACTCTCGCGCTGCGGAACATAACCGACACGATGGCGGCTTTGGCGATACGATTTTCCGAAGATTTCGACTCGTCCCGATGCCTTCGGCACAAGATCCATAATGGCCTTGAGCAGCGTGCTTTTGCCAGCACCATTGGGTCCCACGACACCAACGAGTTGTCCAGAAGGGACCTCCAGATCCACGTCCCAGATCACCGGTTTGCGGTGCCATGCGACGGTGAGGTCGTTCACTGACAGCGGTGATGCGGTTTTCATGGCGTTTCTTTCGCCAATGTGAGTTTGCCATTCAGACCGCTTGCCGGAACGGTACCTCCCAGAGCACGTGTCACGGTCGTGATGTTGTGATCGAGCATCCCGATGTATGTTCCTTCATATGTCCCTTCCGCACCCATGGCGTCAGAATAAAGTTCGCCGCCGACTTTGACGTCGTGGCCCCGCGATTTCGCGCCGTCGATCAGAGCCAGAATATTTTTCCGTGGCACGCTGCTTTCGACAAACACGGCTGAGATTTTGCGTTCGACGAGCAGATCAACGAGTTCATTGATCCGCTGCAAGCCCGCTTCGGATTCCGTTGAGAGTCCCTGCACACCGACGACTTCCAAACCGTAGGCTCGACCAAAATAGCTAAATGCATCGTGAGATGTGACGAGGATTCGATTCGATGGCGGAATGGAAGCAATCGAAGATAGCCCATATTCATGAAGAGCCTGCAATTTTTGTCGCAATGACGCTGCGTTTGTTTTGAATTCTGCGGCATGATTTGCATCATGTTCGCTCAGCGCATCGACGATGACATCTGCGCAACTGGACCACGCGGCGACATCCATCCAAACGTGCGGATCAGGGTGCCCGCTACCGCCAGTCGGTGAAAGCAGCATGTCGGTCGGAAGGCGACTTGTAATTGTGTACACGGGATGCTTTTCGCCAACTTTTTGCAGTGTATCCTGCAAACGCCCTTCCAGCATCAAACCGCTCGAAAACACGATATCGACCGACGTGATTTGCTGCATGTCATCGCGCGTGGCTTTGTAGAGATGTGGATCCACGCCAGCACCCATGAGTTGTTTCACATGAGTGTGTTCGCCACCAATCTGCTGCACAAGATCAGCAACCATGCCGACAGTGGCCAGGACGGTCAGGGGAACATCGGAATTTGGTCCGGCTTTCGATGATGGTGCAGTGCTGTTCTGGCACCCCGTTAATATCGCCGCAAATACGAAGGTCATGCAGATTCGTGAAGTGTGCATATGCTCGGTGCCATGCTGGCGAGCGGTTG
>JANOZG010000660.1:0-9815 GCA_031429275.1 Planctomycetota bacterium | reverse complement strand
CCCTGCCGCCAGTTCCGGGACTTCCACAAATTGCAGATCGGGATACGTATGCAAAACAGCATCATAAACAATGCCTGCATCCGCAGCGGCGATAAGCACGTCGTTTGCCACTTCGGTCACTGTTGTTCGGTAGGCTGAGGTCGCTTTATCGAGCTGATCCCAGAGGCCGCTCGCGGTGGTAATTTGTTTTGTGAGCTTCGCGATGGCAGCCGCATCAGGATTGGCTTGCACCAATCTCACATCAGTCGCAAAGAGATCTGACAATTCATCGATACCCTTGGGATTGCCCTTGGGAACGACGATGCCACAATTCATCGTGGCAATCTCGACCGTTTCGGCGATCAGTTTTTTCTCTCGCCCTATCTCCAGAAAACTGTCATCGGCTGGCAGGTACAAATCGCCGGTCCCGCTGACTTCAATCTGAGACAGCAGGGACTGCGAGGACCCGTATTGAATGACCACTCGTCGGCCCGTCTCCGCTTCGTATTCGCGACGAATCTCTTCCATCACGGCCTGATTACTGGCCGCGCAGAAGAGAGAGATTTCAGCGGACCCTGAATTGCCCTGATGTGTTACGGAACCTGTGTGCGAAGAATCGGGCGGCGCGGTTGAGCGTCGAGCATCACTGTTCATCAGGGCCCACGTCATGCCTGCAAGGGCCAGCAGCGAAGCGAGCATCGCGACAACGGTCTTTGACATGTTCATGCCCTCATTTAAAATTCGACGTAATCAATTGGATCGAAGCCCGTGACAAACGAAAATCAGACTCCGAACTTCTGTCCGCCGTGACGATGGATCCAATCGCAAGTTTGTTTGTAACGCACTCACAACCGGTACGCAATCACGTGTCTCGCCAGATGCACAAGTCACACTACCAAATTCTGCTGCGTTTGCTGGATGATCGTGCAGTCAATTTGTCAGATCATTATGACAGACGGCCTGTTTAGATACAGGTAAGTGAATTAGTGAAAGTCTTAACTTTTTGTGAACCAACCTCTGTGATAAACGCAGGAACATTCTGGACACGATACACTTACGAGCGGAAAGTCTCGGAACGGCCTGAATGAAACATGAAATTCAGCAACTGCCTGTACGCGCGCGTACAAATCAGGCGAACGCTGCCTCTGAAGGAGTCGATCAGATGAAATACAGACTTTTAACGATTATCCCCACCCTGATCTGGCTCATTCTGCAGGCCTCGGTTTCTTTCGGAGCAGACTGGCCAGCCTATCTCAACGGGAATGACCGCGCTGGATTCTCGTCGGCCGCGCTCTCGCCTGACCTGCATTTGTCATGGATCTATCGAACACCAGCGCGGCCGGAGATTGCATTCTCCGGGCCTCGCAGCACACCAATCGAGGGACACGTGATGCTCCATCGCGTCAACTTCGATGCGGCCATGAATGTGGTACATGCCAATGGGCGTTCCTACTTTGGAAGCACGGTCGACCATCGCCTTTACTGTGTGGATTCCATCACGGGAAAGACAGTGTGGAGTTTCTACACTGATGGTCCGATTCGGCTGGCGCCAACGCTGGCTCATGACAATGCGTATTTTGGTTCCGACGACGGCAAGGTCTATTGTCTGAATGCGGAAACCGGCGATGTGGTTTGGCAGATGCGAGTCGGACCAAAGGACGATCGGCTGCTGTCACGCGGCGAAATGATCTCTCGCTGGCCGGTTCGTACCGGAGTGCTGATCGACGGTGAGACCGCTTACTTTGGTGCCGGCATTTTTCCTCATGAGACAATTTACCTCTGCGCGGTCAAAGCGAAGACGGGTGAAATCGTCTGGAAGAATGATCGCATCAGTCAGCAGGATGCCGGGAGAAACGAACTGTCGCCTCAGGGTTATCTCCTGTGCAATGAAGAGTACTTGTATGTTCCTTCCGGCCGATCGCTGCCGGTTGCAGTATCGAAGGCTACGGGAGAAATCGTTTTCCAGAGAAAACACTCGTGGAGGGCCGATGCAGGCGGAGTTGTCGGTGGTACCAAGGCTCTGCTTGGTGATGGACAGGTTTATTCGGGCGGACCTCACCACTTTCTGGCGATGGAAGAAAAGACCGGCAACGTGGGCGCGGCATTTATCGGTGGTCGCCAGATGGTCCTGGCCGATGAATATGCTTACCTGCTCGATGGCTCCAAAATCTTCTGCGTAAATAGAGCCGAACATGCTCAGGCAAGTCAGGAAAAACAGAAGTGGTTCTTGAAGGTTGCTACAGCTCGTAAGGACCCCGAGCAGTTGCGGGAAGTGCAGCAGAAGATTGAAGAATATGCTGGCGTCGGTATCGTCTGGGAGTTTCCAAGTGAACATGACGATGCCTTGATAGCAACTGACAAACTAGTCATCGCAGGCGGCATGAATCAAGTTACGGTTCTTGATCGAGCCACCGGAAAGAAGCTCTGGGAAGCGCCGGTGCAAGGTAACGTGATGGGACTGTCAGCGACAGATTCACTGCTGACCGTCAGCACGGATTCGGGTCACATCTATGGATTTGGGATAAAGCCCGTGGATGCGGTGCAGGAATGGCCCGAACCATTCTCAGCGGCCTTTGCCGCTGACGAACTCACGGACCATTTTCAACGAACAGCGGCTGAGATTATCAAGCGCAGCGGTCAGCGATCTGGTTTCTGTCTGGTGGTCGGCAGCGAAGACGGGCGGCTGGCGTATGAGATTGCAAAACAGAGTTCGCTCACGGTGTTCGCCATCGAGCCTGATGAACAAAAGGCTTCGGCATCACGAGCCGCGTTAGAGCGAACGGGGCTGCATGCATCGCGAGTGACGATCGTAAACTGTTCATTGAATGAGATACCGTTTGCGAATTATTTTGCAAATCTGATCGTGTCGGAGACTCAGCTGCTCACCGGTCAAATGCCGTGCGAACCGGACAAGGTCGCTCGGTTTCTAAAGCCCTGCGGGGGCGTTGCCATAATGGCTCAACCGGGGCACTTTCCCGGCAGTGCGGGCTCTAAAAAAACAGCAATGTCCAACTGGATCACAGGGCTGTACCAGCAGAGCAACGGTGAGCTTCAGACGGATGAGCAGTGGCATGTCGTGCGTCGCGGTAAACTGCCGGGAGCCGGCGAGTGGACTCATCAATATGGCAACCCGGCCAATACTTCATTCACCAACGATCAGCGAGTGCGTGATGGATTGGGAGTCCTATGGTATGGCGATCCAGGCCCGAGTGCGATGATCAATCGCCATGAAGCCGCGGGCGCGCCGCTGTCGACATTCGGTCGCATGTTTATTCAGGGCATTGACAGCGTCATGGCGTACGATGCCTACAACGGGTCGTTTCTGTGGGAACATGAGAATCCAGGAGCCATTCGCACAGGCGTCTTCAACAATCGCGAAACTCACAATCTGGCCGCCAGCGAAGACGTTCTCTACATGGCTGTTGGTGAATCGTGCAAGGGTTTGGATGCCGCGACCGGAAATGTCATTTCGGAATTCAAAGTCCCCGCATCGGAAGATCGTCTGACGCGAGCGTGGGCGTACGTCGCCTACGACAACGGCCAGTTGTTTGGCACGAGTACGATTCGTCAGGAACTGGAGGAGAAACTCCGCCGACGTGGATTAACCGTGAAGAGCCAGACAGATGCCATCTTTGGAGTTGACACCAAATCTGGCCAGTTTCTCTGGACGTATCGTGGCACCAATATTCTGCACACGACAATCGCGATCGGCCCGGAAGCGGTTTATTTCATCGATAGCTCACTTACCCCGGAACAACGTCAGGATTTGTATCGACGGGACAAGCCAGAATTGCAAAACCTTACCGGCGACGCAGCACTCAAAGCGGAAGAGGAGATGAAGAAACTGGATGTGCGACTGGCTGTGGCCATTGATCGTACGACCGGCAAGAAACTCTGGGAAAAGACGGTCAACGTGACAGACACCACAGACGTCAGCGCAGGCGGCGGCAATTTGACCGTGATGTACGCAGAGGGGCACTTGCTGCTGTGTGGTGCTAACGCCAACGGGCATTACTGGAAACAGTTTTTGGAGGGCGAGTTTAAGACTCGCAAGCTGCTGGTTCTGGATGCAAAGTCGGGCGAAGAAAAGTGGTCGAAGAATGCCAACTACATGAATCGCCCGGCCATTGTGGAGGGACAGATCTACGCCGAGCCATGGGCCTTTGAACTGCAAACGGGAAAAGAGAAAACTCGAATTCATCCACTGACCGGCGAAGAGACTCCGTGGCAGTACAGTCGGCCAGGTCATCACTGTGGAGTCATCACTGCAACTCCAAATATGATGTTTTTTCGTTCCGGCTTTATAGGCTACTACGATCTATATGAAGACAGCGGCACGCGACACTTCGCTGGACAGCGACTGGGTTGCTGGGTTAATGCGATTCCAGGCAATGGGCTCGTGATGATTCCCGAAGCCAGTGCTGGTTGTGTCTGTCAGTTTTCTATTGCCTCAACGGTGGTATTGGAGCCGAAAACGGAGAACAAATCCTGGGGAATCCTGAGTGCCGTCGGAGACACAACTCCCGTCCAGCGTATCGGCATTAACTTTGGGGCTCCGGGCGATCGAATGGACAAATCGCAGAAAGCGTGGTTTGGTTTTCCGAGGCCAGTGAGTGTCAATCGTCTTGAGTTTGTGTTTGATATTCAGCCGCAGTTGGCGGAGGGCGGCGGTTGGTACAGCCACAATCCGGACGCTGTTCAGGTGGAAAGTGAGGATGCCTCATGGCTGTTTGCGTCGGGGGCTCGCGGGCTTGAACATTTCGAAATTCCGCTGCTTGGGGCAGAAGACAAACCGACCAGTTACGATGTTCGAATGTTCTTTACCGATACCAGTCCAATGGAACTTGAGGCTGTGAAGGTCAGTTTTCAGGGTCAGTCAATTCCCGGCGAAACTCAGACCATCGACAACAGCAGTCAGAAGCAAGCTGTGGTTGAGAAAGTCTTTTCAACCATCGCAGTGGAAAAGAACCTGGTCGTGGACGTAAAATGGCCTGCCGACAAACCGCAACCCACAATCGCGGCGATTGAAGTGATCCGTCACGATAATTGATCCAGTATCTATCTTGCGCTGGTAGAACGAGTGTTTCTCGTTGAACCGTCAGCCGGAGGCGTACGTTTTGAAGTTACGCATTTGCAGCCATCCCAACCCGAAACGTCAGTGAGGGATTGCGATTTAGCGTTCGGAAAGTTCTTCCCCCCCAATCCCTCGCTCACGCTTCGGGTTATGATCAATATGAAAAATGTTGCCAGACAAACGTTATCCGAAAGACTCCTCTGTCGTCGGATTTTGGCGGGCCTGACCATCCTGACGATCGCCAGTTCATTAATGGCCTGTCAAGTGCCAGTGTTCCGCTACGCACTGGAACGCTGGAGCCCGGACCAGTATCGAATTCTGGTGCTCTCCGACGGACCATTGGATGCGGAACACCAGGCCGCTTTGAAGACGCTGGAAAGTACGACGGAACTTCCTGCACAAGCGACCATGAAGGTGCATGATGTGACGACAACAAAAGACGCTTTTGTGAAGCAGCTCTGGAAACTTCGAGAGAAGGAAACCGGCCCGCTGATGGTGGCACTTTATCCCGAACGATCCTCCATCAATGCACAGCAAGTGGCTTACTCGTCGATATTGTCGGCCCAGATCGTGCCGCAGATATTGGACTCTCCGGCCAGAAAAGAGATTATCCAGAAATTGTCCGAAGGGCATTCCGCAGTCTGGATTCTGCTGGAGTCAGGAGATGCCGCAAAGGATCAGGCGGCGCTGAAAACACTGCAGGGGCAACTTGAGAAAGACAAGGAGTGGCTGAAACTGCCGTCTCCTGAAGAAATGGAGATCAAACCAGAATTGCTCGACAGCGCGAAGATCCGACTGCAGATTCAGTTTTCTGTCATCTCCGTCAAGAAAGACGATCCAAAGGAACAATTCCTGATCAATTGCCTGCTCAACAGCGAATCCGATCTGCGTAGCTTTGATGAACCGATGGCGTTCCCGGTCTTTGGGCGAGGTCGAGTGCTGTACGCCTTGGTCGGACAGGGCATCTCGGCCGATACGATTCGTAAAGCTTCCTCGTTTATTGTGGGGCCATGTTCCTGTCAGGTGAAGGAGCAAAACCCAGGCTTTGATCTGCTGCTGAGTTGCAACTGGGGCGATCTGGTCGGCGACACTTTCATCAGCGAACCCATCCCGGAAGGCGATTCGGAACCAAAGCTGCTAAACATCCCCGCGGGCAGGCTTTCGAGATAAACAATTATTTCGAGTGTTCCGAAAATGGTCCATTTTCATCATAGCGGGTGCCCCGCAGAAGCATTGAGACTCGCCAGAATTCCTAGTACACAAGATCTCTGGTGAAATTCGCTACGACAATATTTGACGCCTCGATGCATAGCCGAGTTACGGCGCAGCCGCTGCAGGGGTTGGCACCGTGAGCCAGAAGTCATTGACAAGCGATTTGTCGGCAGTCGCGAATACTACAGGCTGCACGCGCTTCGACTCGATAGATTCCACGACGATGCGAATCGCGCCCTGAAACAGTTCTTTCGCCGGTCCCGTGATTTTCAGAGTGACTTTCTTTGATGTCTCTCCGTCCTTTTCTGAACGTGGACATTCAAACGTCACACCTTCCGGAAGCCCCTCGACTCGCACATCAATCGGCTCCACAAAACCGTGCTTTCGATCAATCGTGATTGGAATTTCCAGAGGTTTGTCGGGCGTGTGAATTCCCGCCGTAGAATCCATGGTCGCTGCAAACGAAGCCTGCGTTTCTTCACAACGAAGCAGGAAGAAATAACGATCGCCGAAGTCCTGAAAACGATCGCGAATGACAAATCGATATTGTCCGTCAACTGGCATTGTAATGTGCATCTCCGCGTCGTGATTGTCGCCGTCGATGTCATATGATTCTTTGACTACTTTGCCGGAGCTATCTTCGACCGTCAATACCGGATCGAGCAACGAATCTATTCGCTGCGCATGAACGCCGATGCTTAACTTCTGGCCCTTTGTTGCGGTGAGCAAAAATGTAGACGCACTCCTGGATGCAATTCGACCTGTGACTGCGATCGGAATTGACAATGTTTTGTCAGCAGCCAATTGTGATTCGACAATCGATGGGATTTCAATGCGCGGGATTCGAAATGGCAATGCATATGGCTCCGCAAGCTCCCGCTGATCTGCTCGTATTGAGACTGTTGCACTCGGAATGTTCGAGCCGAACAAAGTCAGTGATGTCTCGGTGTCACTGGCAGAACACATGGCGGGTTCCGTATGTTCAATCACCGGACCTGATGTAAGAGTCAGTCGATAAACATAATCTGCTCCGCCGGCAAAGCGAATGCTGCTGTCGGGAGCCGCCGGAAATGCAAACGTGCGAACGTACCAGGTGCCATCATCAGGGACAGAAAAGGCAATTCTCGGATCGCGATTGGTGTCGTCGTCATTTTGCGCGACCACAGTTCCCCGTGCATTGAGTATCTGGAGGACACCATCCATCGGCGACCCCAGGACTTCGTTCGCCAGCATGTCGGCGACCAACGTCTGACCTTTCGTCAGCGTGACAGCAAAGATGTCGACATCGCCGGATTTTTCCAGCACACCATTCACTGTCACCGATGGCGAACTCACCGCATTGGCCTCGGAGAGTTTCCCGTTCGGTTCGGACTCAGCAACTTCCGGGATCAAACCCACAATAAAGGGCTTTAATTGCGTCGCGCCGTCAGCATTACAGAATCGCAGCCAGTGTATCCCGGGCCGCGCGGCTTCACTGATTGCTACGCTTGCCGCGTCCTTCTTTTCATTGGGTGTAAAGGCGATTGAATTGTCTTCGTTAAGGACTCGCAGATCTCCGTCGCCCGGCTTGCCAACCAATTTAACGTCAATTGTGGTCCCACGCTGGCCTCCCGTCGGAACAATTCGTTCGATTGCAGGCGGTTCACCAGCCAAACACGGATGATCCAACGTCAGAAGAAACAACCAACCGGCAGCCAACTTGACGAATGGCCACGGGTTATACGCATCCAGAAAACGCCGCATAGCTCAGATCAACTCCGAAATCGGAGTTGGATCACTGACGAGGTGCGTTGGGCGACCTTCCGGCGTGTAAACAATCTTGCTCGGATCAATACCCAGTTTGTGATAAATCGTCGACACAAAATTCTCTGGCGAGAGTACGCGATCAACCGCCGAGAACCCTTTCCGATCGGTCGCACCAACGACAGTTCCGCCAGGTGTTCCCCCGCCCGCCATCAGCACAGACATTGCGTTCGCCCAGTGGTCGCGGCCTGCCTTTGATTGTCCGGCGAGCGTCGAAATCTTCGGCGTGCGACCAAACTCGCCCAATGCGACCACCAACGTTGTTTCCAACAGGCCTCTTTCCTTTAGATCCTGAATCAACGTTGCGACAGAATTGTCCCAGCTCGGCAAACGCTTTCGCAGCGCTCCGAAAAGATCGCTGTGATGATCCCAGCCACCATCGTAAACCGTAACAAAAGGAACACCTGCTTCTACCAATCGGCGAGCTAACAAACATCGCTGGCCGAAACCGTCTCGTCCGTAGCGTTCGCGGGTTTCCGTTGATTCCTGGTCGATATCAAATGCCTTTTGTGCTTCAGGAGACGTTACTAAACTGTGCCCCTGCTGAAAATACTGATCGAACGCCAGCACCGGATCACCGGCGGCTTCATCATTAAAGCGTACCATTTTGTCGATCTTCGCGCGCAAGTCTGTACGTGAAGTAAATCGCAGGTCAGTGAGCTCTCGAGGCAATGCCACATCGCGAACTTTGAATTTGTCGCGATTGGGGTCGTCTCCGACAACAAACGGTGCGTACTTCGCGCCGAGAAAACTTGGGCCCCCAGACCGCGACATTTGCGGCATGCTGAAGTACGGCGGCAACCCGTTGTCTCGGCCCAGTTCCTTTGCGACGACCGCTCCCATGCTGGGATGAAAACTGACGAACGCTCCGCAACCGACCGGAATTCGTGGCGGTGCCCCGGTCATCATGTAGTGATTGCCGGCACCATGATTTCCCTGGTCATGCCGAATCGAACGAATCATGGCGTAGTCGTTGAGACTGGCAGCCAGCTTGACCATGTGTTCAGAATATGCGACGCCACTTACTGAAGTTGCGATATCGGAAAACTCACCGCGATATTCCAGCGGGGCATCCGGTTTCGGGTCAAACGTTTCAAAGTGCGTCGGACCACCATCCATCCAGATGAGAATGCAGCGATTCGCCTTTGGGGCCGGCCCCTGTCCGGAATTCTTTGATTCTGCCAAAGCCTGCAGACTGCTGACGAAGCTTGTGCCAAGCAATGCGCCTAAGCCAAGCTGCAGTGAGTTTCTTCGCGTGACGCCATCACAACGTGGTGGATTTTTCATATCTGTCTCGCTGGCTCTAATCCTGAAATACAAACTCGGCCGAATTCACCATGGCCCACATCAGATCTTCAATCACCTGCTGGCGAATCGCGCCGTCAGCATTCAAAAGTTCAGTCACTAATAAAGTTTCATCGACCGATGGTTGGCGTCCGAACACCAATTTATACAGTTCTGCAGAAACCTCGGCAGGTGTCTTGTCGCTGTTCGCCAAAGCCCGAGCTTTGCCGGTTTCCTGACCAATGTCGCGATAGAGTTTCTCCGAATTCATCAGATGCAGACTTTGCACAACAGTTGAATCGGTCGTTCGTTCGCACGGTGGATTTTGATTCGGATCAGGTCGGCCAAAAGTGTCCAGAAACAATGAATCGGATCGATGTGTCCAAAGCTGTTTCGCCGACGAACCAAATGGCATCGCCTCAAATTCCTGTTCGATACCAGTCACTTCGGTCACCGCATCCAG
>JANOZG010000659.1:0-3307 GCA_031429275.1 Planctomycetota bacterium | reverse complement strand
CGATGACAAACTGGAGTTTGGTTTCGATCCAGGACAACGCCTTGAGATTCGCAGCGTCCGTGCCGACCTGCTGCTGCTTCGTCGCACAGTGTGGCCTCAACGTGAAGCGATAGCGGCTTTGCTTCGCGAGGACTGCACGCTGATTTCCAACACGACTCGCACATACCTTCGCGATTGTTACGACCACACAATTCAGCTTATGGATGTGATCGAAACCTATCGCGAACTCTGTGCCGACCTGCGTGACTTCCATTTGGCTGAAATCAGTTTACGCAGCAGCGAGGTCATGAAAACGCTCACAGTCATCGCGACGCTGTTCATGCCGCTCAGTTTTATCGCAGGTTTCTATGGCATGAATTTTCACTACATGCCGGAACTGCAAATGAAATACGCATACCCATTGACGATTGCGGTGATGATCACTGTCGCGAGCAGTTTTCTTTACTTCTTTCGCAGAAAAGGCTGGATCTAACTAAGACTAATTACGTTGATTCGGGTTCGTACGACGGATTTCCAGTCCGTCCCTGCATCCTCTTTCGACGGACTGGAAGTCCGTCGTACCGCTGTCACATGCGATGACAAAGCACTCGACGGTTACCCAATTCGATGGATTTTTGTCTACAAAAAAAGCCTGGCATCCATTTGCGGGATGCCAAGCTTCCTGGGGTTTCAATTCATGGGAACTCACGACGAGCAAGCCAAGTGGCTTGAAACTAGTCCCAATTGAGCGCGCCAGCGCTTTGGTATTCCGTCACGCGGGTTTCGAAGAAGTTCTTTTCCTTCGACAGGTCAATTGTTTCGCTCATCCATGGGAACGGATTTAGCGAACCATACTGAGTTGGCAGACCAATGCGTTCCAGTCGGCGGTCGGCGATGTGCTGCACGTAGTCACGGAAGGACTCAGCGTTCAGGCCGAGCACTCCGCGTGGCAGGCAGCCTTCGGCGTATTCGATTTCCAGCTCAACGGCTGTTCGAATTCGCTGAATCATTTCTTCCTGGAATTCGTTGGTCCAGATCGCTGGGTTTTCTGACTTGATGCCGTTGATCAGATCGACCCCGAAGTTCATGTGAACTGTTTCATCTCGCAGGATGTACTGGAACTGCTCGCCGATACCCTTCATCAGGTTGCGTCGGTGGAATGACAGAACCATCACGAAACCACTGTAGAAGAAAATGCCTTCCATGATCACGTAGAACCCGATCAGGTTCTTCAGGAACATCTGCTGACCTTCAAGCGTATCGGTTGAGAAACCGTCGCTCATGATTTCAGCCGTCAGTTCCATCTCGAACTGATCCTTCTTCGCGATCGCAGGGATCTCCCGGTACATGTTGAAGATTTCGCCTTCGTTCAGGCCAAGGCTTTCGACCACGTACAAGAAGGTGTGGGAATGCACAGCTTCCTCAAACGCCTGACGCAGCAGATACTGGCGACATTCGGCGTTCGTGACGTGCTTGAAGATCGCAAGAACAAGGTTGTTGCCTACGAGCGATTCCGCTGTGGAAAAGAAACCCAGATTGCGTTTGATCACCAGTCGCTCGTCGTCTGTCAGACGATCAGAACGCCAGATCTCGACGTCCATATTCATCGGCACTTCCGTCGGCATCCAGTGATTGGCACAGCCGCTATTATAGTGTTCCCATGCCCAGTGATATTTGATGGGCATTAATTGATTCACATCAACCTGAGCGTTATTGATCAATCGCTTTTCAGTCGCCTTCACGCGACCTTCGGTTCCGACAAGCAGTGATTGATCGTCGATTACAGCAGTAGCAGTCATAAAGACCTCATTCCTTGAGAGGGACAAACATCAACAAAAAGGTGGTTCAACAATGTAAGATTTTTAGATCTGACGTTCCAAAACATATTGGTCATTGGTCAATGGCACTTCGTCATTGATCCTTCCGCTTCAGCGGCACTCGGTGCCATGCGTTGTAAAGGTAGCCCTTTGGGTTCCAGGGTACAGACTCCGGCATCGAATTTCCGAGGGAATCCGTCGCACGGACGCAGACCACTGTTTCAGGATTCAAAATCGGAAAAGTCGCAGACCAAAGCCGCCAACAGAACTCGCCGACCTGTTCTCCAAGCGTTGCTTCTATCCAGGATTTTCCGTCATCCGTTGAGACTTCAACTTTAGAAACCGCACAACCTTTCTGGCCGGATGGCAGCGCGTATCCTTTCACGGTGGCTTTTCCGAGTTTGTAGTCCGCAGAACATAACGCGGCATTCACAGGATATCTGTAAATCGGAGCTGTTTCGTCGATTTCAGCTGGAGTTCCCGAGTACACCATTTTGTAGACATCGGCGATGAAGTGATTTGGCGACGGCTTGTCACTGACGACAATCTTCCGCAGCCACTTGACACTTCGAGCTCCAATATACCCCGGCACGATGGTTCGAAGCGGAAAGCCATGATCCGGAAGCAAGGGCTCGCCATTCATATGAGTCGCCAGCAGCACACCCGGAATTCTTTCATCTTCTTCCAGTAATTTGCTCATGGGCACCGAACCACCGAAAGGAAACGTCGCCTTGCCATCGACGACTTCGTCTGCACCTTCAAACCAAATGTGTTTCGCTTCCGGCTTGATTCCCGCTGATTTAAGAACGTCGGACAAGCGAACTCCCGACCAGACGGCATTGCCAATCGGACCTTCCTGCCACGGAACGCCTTTTAATTCCTTCTTCTTGATGAATTCGTATCGCCGAATCCCCGCACAGCTGACCGTGCAGGTCACGCTGGACTTTGGAAATTTCTCCGCGAGTTCCCGAATCGAAAACTCCAGCGGCTTTTCAACCATGCCACCGATTGAGACTTTGAACTCGTCGGCAACAATCGCTGGATTCGCGCCGTGGCTGCGAATGTAGAACTGCGGCGTCGGAGTCACCCAATTCTCAACCAGCTTGTCGAGCCTCGGCTCACCGTTGCGAGGTGCACGAGTTCGATAAATCAAATCAGCCTTCGCCGGGTCGACTGGCAATTCATCCCAAGACGCTGCGAAGGTTCGAGACGCGACAGACCATGGAAAAAAAGACGCCGCTGCACCACCCGCAAACGCGGCAGCGGTGCGGCTCACGAAATGTCGTCGGTTGATGGGATGCATGCGACACACTTCATTAAGCAAATGGAAACATAGGGTGGGAACACGGAGGGCCGACGCCCTGCCGCTCGCCGAAGCCATCCCAAGACCAGCCGCAACAACCCATTGGTCATTGCGGCTTAGTCATTGGTCATTTTTAAACGCTCATTTCAAATTTCAAATTTGAAATGCCCGCAGGGCCTATTGGCACGCTTCGCAGTCCGGGTCCGTG
>JANOZG010000658.1:0-3082 GCA_031429275.1 Planctomycetota bacterium | reverse complement strand
ACGGCTTCAGCTCAATCACCACTTTAAGATTTCAACGGCTTCCTCTGTCCAAATAACTTTGCCCGCATTCGCGTGAACGGCTTGTAGGAAAATCTTGACCGGAGCTTCATGTACTTAAAAACTGCATCCTGTACCGTCAGATCGATTTGGGCTGCCGGGAAACGCTTACACGCGGACTCTTTCAAGTGCTGCGTCTCATGGATTAAAGGGCAGCGGACGCCTGTGCCGTCGAAGCCCGTATTGGAGATTAATGAATGTTTTGGACAAAGCACGAGGCCACTCTAAAAAATATGCTGAGGTACGATCGAATGGCCCATGAGCCGATTATTCCCTGCCGTTGACTACATGCCATTTTGAAATATGGAAAGCTACCATTGATTTCGAATCGCTGCAGAAGCTTTGCGTCGTTGTGCAGCAGACCCAAACTTTTGCAACAGCTTAAAGAGACTCACTCAGTTGACTTCCCGAATAAACTTTGCTGGATTCCCTGCGAAGATCGCCAAGTCCGGAACATTGCTGGTTACCACTGAACCAGCACCAATTATGGCTCCTCTGCCGATCGTTACGCCCTTCAAGATCGTTGTATTAAAACCAATCCAGACATCGTCCCCGACCACGACCGGTGAAGATGGTACATTCAATTCCTTCGGGTGCCCTTTGGTTACAATTTCAACAAAATGTCCGTGCCTCGCCACTGCATCAATTGGATGTCCATCGCAGTCGTGAATATTCACGTTGTGGGATACTAAAACGCGGTTGCCGATCGTAATTTCACTTGCCGACCAGATTCTCGAAGACTCTCCGATATAGCAATGATCCCCGATCCTGATGCTTCCCGCATGCGCGAACGTAATCAACTCACCACGAATATGTGAATTCGAGCCAATTGTAATCTCACTTTTCAGATTCCTGAGGTTAACTACCTTGGCTGTGTCGTAGTACCTTGAGTTTGGCGGAATCGTGGTAATTGACCGATAGTAAATCGATCTTGCCCTCCCTCGCATTGAATCAAACGCGCCTGCGACAAAGAATGGCAGCTTGAGAAGATTTAAACGTGACATAATCAAGAGGTTTCGTTTCACGCCAGCTTCGCCAGCTTCGCCAGACATCGTCGCCACAATTTATTCCACCACCGATTTTGATGGCGGAGATGGTCAACTACCTGACGTGTCACAGCTCGATTTAATTCCACTGAGGGAAAGCCGGTAATCTCACAATCGGAAAGCAGCTCATTGGACTGCTCGGATGCGCAATGAGTGCCACTACCATCAAAGCCTATGTTTGCTATTAAGCTCGTTCTTGGGTAGAGCGTCAGGCCACTGTTAAGGAACACGCTCAAGTACCATCGAATCGCCCATGAGTCTATCTTTTTCTCCCTTTGCGAGCAAATCATTTTGTAGTAGGGACAGCTACCGCGAAGGTCAAACTCGTATCTTAGCGACTTTGAATTGTCCAAGAGACTTAGCTTGTGCATCGAGGGGTCAAAATGTTCCCACGCACGATGCCAAGTCGCCCAACCCCAGGAAGTCGTAAGTGGCAGAAAAAAGGCGTCATCTGACGAGATGGCGCTGACAGGGAACATAAACCCGGAAACCTGCATGACCGTCTTTTCGTTCGCATAAAGATCCAGCGCTCGGTTCATATATGACAGAAAATGCGGACTTGTAATGAGGTCGTCTTCCAGCACAATGACTGTCCCAAACTTTTTCGTTAGCTCGCTAACGCCTGCAATAATCGATTTTGCCAGTCCCCAATTTTCATTTCGATACACAATCGCAGACTCGCTTGACACAGTCTCCCTAATAACGCTTCTGGTCTGCTCAACTTGTGCAACGTCTGCCGCTCTTCGTGCGCCGTCGCAAAAGATGTGGAGCAACGAAGGATCAAATCCAACATTATTCTGTAATGCAATCAACGCCTTGCGCGCGTGTTCATCCCGCTTGTAAGCGAAGAATGCAATCGGATGTGTGTTGCGTGATGAAGCCATGCGACTTACTCTTCAGGCGTCCTTTATGGCATCCAGGATCAAGGAAGAATACCGTAATGTTCCGCCTTGGTTTCGGTTATCAAATCGCTTTGATCGACAAATCATCCCATCTTCCACGCGCCAGTCGGTAGCGTGAAAACTGCCTGCTTCATCAAAGTGCTCAAGTAGAACGACCCGAAATCCCGCTTGCCTGAACATTTCTGAAAAGGTTCTATGATTGTATAGCACTTTATGGTCATCGGCTCCGTCTCCGGTACCTCCGGGTTTCACCCAGTCGAGATATTGCGGATCTGGATTTAAGCCATCGGGGACAGCCACTCTTAGATAGCCTCCGGGTCGCAGATATTCAAAGCATCTTTGGGCAGCCTCAAGGCCTTGAGCGGGCGTGAGGTGTTCCCAGACGTGTTCGGCCAGCACGGCATCCACTGAAGTGCGATTGAAGAAACTTTCCCAGTCGCTGCTCTTCAGCAGATTCAAGTACTCAACATCAGTTCCGATCCATTCTTTCTCGCAGACGCCCGATGCACCGATCACAAGCCGCAGCGGTCGAAGATTTCTGATCTTCCGCAGGCGGCGTCTGCCAAGTTGCCGTCTGATCCAGGTCCGACTTGCAAAGGCCATATCGCTGACTACGGGAACTTTTTTAATGAACTGTTTCATGTAGACATCTTCAAATTCAAACGTCCGATTTGTTCCGACCACTAAGGAAAGGAAGGGGGACTTGAGTCTCAAACTCGAATGACTGGCCGGAAACTAAAGCCCCGCTGACGCCGAGTCTGTGAACATCTTTTACACTCCAGTAACCGACAAACAGCCACAGACACCTTTCAAATTCCAACATTAAATTAAACTGTGCAACAATCAGAGTAAACAGTCCGGTAAGCAAAACGATGAGCCCTAACGAATCAGCGCGGACGGTTCGCACGAAAATGATGGCTTTGAATGCTGCACCGGTGACCACCATACACAGTAGGATGCCCAATGCGCCAAACCGAACGAGACATTCCAGGAAGAAGTTATGGGGATAGTCGTAGCGATAACCGCGAACCCCGAGGACAATCCATGAGTTCACCGATTCGAAATAACGTTGCCTGG
>JANOZG010000657.1:0-4485 GCA_031429275.1 Planctomycetota bacterium | reverse complement strand
ACTGGCACGGTCCGCCGTCCTGCAACGAACAACATCACAAACCTGAAGGACTTCCAGCAGCTCACCGTTAAACTGGGACGAATAGGATGCGTCCCATGTCAGTGACCGGGAATTGCTGGCGATGCGTCAAGCTTGACCAACGCATCGTAGTGAGCCATCGCCTCTTCCGTGCGACCATGATTGAAAAACAGATACCCAAGATTTTGCCGAGCCGGAATGCAGCCGGAATCTAAGTCAATCGCACGCTCGTAGCATGGAATGGCGCGATCCTGATCGTCCAGTTGTTGCCAGAGATTTCCAAGATTACAGTGCCACGCAGCTTGAGTTGGCTCGATCTGCAGGGCCGCCTGATAGAACTGCACAGCTTCACGCAACTGTCCTTTTTGCTCCAGTTCTTTCGCATTGTCCACCAATTGAGAGGCTTTGTCGGTCGCTGTGAGGTTCTCTGCCTTTGCAAGAGCGAGAGTGCGTTCTTCCATCTGTCCCGGAGCGGCGGCCGATGTCGGCACGATCCAGATATCTGCGCGGCTGGAATCGGTTTCGTTAGGCCCCACGATACAGGGACGTTTGCTGCCGGGGATGACACTGACCGCAAAGATTTCATCGACTCCCGAATGAAACTGCATCATTGCGACCTGTTGTCCGCTGGCGAGGTCCACGACACCGACGCCGCAACGCAGGTTGGCTCGGTCTTTTTCGATGGGCATACCGCCGAAGACTGATGTTTCCCGGATCTTCGACAGGCCGACGAATGCAAACTGGCCGTGGAACGCGAGGCCTCGAGTGAAGCCGGGGAAAACGGCGACGGGTTCAAAACGGCCCGTTGCCAGGTCGATGGTTCCCAACTCGCCAGCGCCGGAATTCAGCACCCACAAACGCCCCATTGCCATCCGAGGTGAATGCGGCATGGCGAATCCACGTGCAATGATCTCACCACTTTCGACATCGATCACCACACCGCCCGTCGCCTTGGTCGCTCGCCATCCGCCGGGTTCGTCCGAGTCGCCATGGGCTGCCACGTACTTCGGCTTGCCGTCATGCATCGCCATCCCGTTCAGATGACATCGATCATTGGCCTCCAGCCTGCTGATAAACGGAGGTCGCCAGCGTGGCACAAAGCTAAAGTTATCGTCGAGGGTACAGAGCGACGAAAACAGTGTGTTGACGATCCACAGACCTTCACGTCCCCAGGCCATTTCGTGGCCATGAATGTTGCCGGTACGAAATGACTGTCGGGACAAGTACGCGGCATCGTATGTTCCAGCGGGAGCAATGTATGGAGCAATGTTGTTGGCCGCTCGCAGGATGTGGATCTCCCGTCGCGATCCCACCGCAATAGCATCGGGGCCGATGGCAAGGCCCATAGCCTGTTCAAAATCGTGAAACGAAAAGTCCAGCTGATCGCCTTCGACTCCGACGATCGCCAGCTTGCCAGCCTGATACGTCGTAATTGCCAGCGAACAATTCAAGTGCTTCAGAATCCCCGGCAGATGTGGAGTGTATTCAAAGCGGACGGGCGTTTGCCCTGGACCTTGCGGCTGTGGAGACTTCGCGTGATCTTCGGGCGATTTTGAGGAAGGGGCCATACTGCGGTACTTATAGCAATGCGGAGTCTTGTGGACTGCTCGGAATGAATCACGAAGGAATCGCATCGATCGTCGCAAATCGCCGCAATCAACCGGTCGTTGAATTTTCGTGGCACGCTACTGAATGCACTGAGCCGCGTCAAACATCCGGTGCTCAGCGTTGCGAAGACAACTCGTTATTGAATAGGATGCCGATCGAAGGCATTCTGCGTAGAATTGTTCATCCACCGTGTTTCATTGAGGTTACATTCCATGCGAGGTCCCGGTGCCCCGGCGAGTCTGTTGTTCCGGCTGATTGTTCCGGCGACCGCAGTGTTCATCATCACTGTGATGTCCTTGATTGCGGTTGTGTTCAGTGATCAGCGAGCTCCGGTCGCGGTGTTCCTGAACACGCACGGCACCAAGCTGCTGGTGGTAGAGTTTTTCGCCGTCATTGGGTTGAGTTTTCTCGCAATGACGGTCGATCGCGTCCGAACTCTCAGAGAACTCAGGAAATCGTCCAAAGAAAAAACGGAAGGCGAAGTCAGCGAATGAGTTACGAATTTACTAGGTTTTTTGAACCAGTGTGGGTTCAGCAGCCATGGTGAGAACCCCTGGAGTCGCCAATCCGGCAACTGCCAGGAGAAAAACGCTGGTAATTTTCTGCGATTTGTGGCATAAAAAGCGGTATTGAAAGTCTCTTTTACAGGCGACTGGCCGTCAGAGACGTTCGGTTCGTCACCGAATCCTGGTGTCACAGTGTGATCGATCTGTTCTTTCCGGAGGTAACCATTAAACGAACTCGTCCTACAGCGGCTCCCCAAAGCAACTTGCCGCGCATGAATGAACGCATTCGCATTTCTCCAATTCGTGTTGTTAGTGCGACAGGCGAAATGCTGGGTGAAATGGAAACAGCAGCAGCCCTGCGAATAGCAATGGATGAAGGCTTGGATCTCGTAGAAGTCAGTCCGGAAGCACGCCCTCCGGTTTGCCGAATCATGAATTACGGCAAAGTGATTTACGAACGTCAGAAGAAAACAAGCGGACCAAAACAACACAAAACTCAATTGAAACAACTTCGACTTCGTGCCAAAACTGGTCAGCACGATATTGAAACAAAAGTACGACAGGCGCGTGACTTTCTGGTGCGTCGTGACAAAGTCAAAATCAACGTCATGTTCAAGGGCCGTGAAAACGCGCATCATGAGCGTGGTATTGAAATGCTCGATGAAGTCGTAAAAAGCCTGGCGGATATTGCCAGCGTTGAGCAGGCTCCTCGGATGGAAAGCGGCAAGATGATGTCCGTGCTGCTGACTCCATTGAAGCATTGATATCAATAAGGTACTGACACCACACCGAGCACGCAAACAGCGTGCTCGTTGTGTTTCAGGATATGAATACGGAGAATTCAGCGTGCGACAATTTCACATTCGCATCCAACGTCTCGTTGCCGTACTGGCCGTCGCATCATCCATTGGAGGTTGCACGTCAGATCCCGAGACCGTTCAGTCAGAACAGATCTCGGCACCACCCGTTGTTCAGTCCTCGGAACAGAACGAGGCACAGGAAGAAAACACGCCGCCCGCAGCAACTACTGGAGAGACCATCATGCCGGATTCCGCTGAACCGAAGCCAACCAAATACAATGAGTTGACGGATATCGAAGCGTATGTGATCCTGAAAAAAGGCACGGAGCGTGCTTTCGTGGGTGAGTACACAGACACGAAAGATCCGGGGACATATATCTGCCGCCAATGCAACGCACCCTTATATCTTGCCACACAAAAATTCAGCAGTCACTGTGGCTGGCCGAGCTTTGATAACGAAATCAAAGGCGCCGTCGACCGTCATACCGATGCTGATGGCGATCGCACAGAAATCGTGTGCAAGAACTGCGGTGGACATCTCGGCCATGTTTTTCTGGGCGAAGGTTACACGGAAACGAATACACGGCACTGCGTGAATTCACTGTCCATGAAGTTTATCGCCGAAGGAAAACCGCTGCCGCAAGTGATTCAGCTGCCAAAAGCAAAGGAGACATCAAGCGGTAAGGAATGATGAGTGAAGGGTTTACTGTAGGGCAGGCTTCCACCCTGCCTTTTGAGTAGAAACCCAATTGTTTACGAACCCTCATGAGAGGCTGAAAACCTGCCCCGAGCATACTACGCTTCAATCAACCCTTCTCGGATCGCCCAGCGGCACAAGTCCACGCGGTCAGTGGCACCAATCGCGCGCATGATGCGGTACTTATGGCTCTCAACCGCTTTCTGAGATATTGACAACGCTTCGGCGACTTCTGACACGCGGCGACCTTCCGCGATGTTCAGCAAAACGTCCCACTGGCGATCAGTCAACTTTTGCATCTGAGCACTCGCGATGCATCGAAACTTGCCTTCGCGCGTCAGTTGCATCCGAGCAGCGAGGTGCTCAGAAAGAACTGGCGTGCCTGCAGCAACCTCGCTTAACTGTTCGCTGATTCGTTTCACCGCGTCTTCGCGTGATAGCATTCCAGTGACGCGATTATTGGCGATCAGGTCCAGTTGACGGTCCGTGAGCGAATCGGCAAAGACCGCGATTTTCGTTTCACCAAGTCGTACAGCGAGATCGGAAAACACGTCTCGGGAAACCGCTGCGATGAGTCGTTCTCCGATCAGGACCACTTGAGGTCGCTGACTGCGAATCGAGAGTAACAGTTCCGAAGCACTGGACACTGCTGTTACGTTGCGAAATCCGCCGTACGCTTTCAGGCACCATGCGATTGATTCAGCGTTGACGCGATTGCAATCGGCAATCACAGCGTCTGCGGTTTGACTTTGAGGAAGTTCTGGTTGTGTTGAACGACGATCTGCGATTGACTGCATGGTATACTTGCTCCTTCAAGGTTCTACATCTACAAACTCGAATAAAATGACTTCCTGAT
>JANOZG010000656.1:0-3066 GCA_031429275.1 Planctomycetota bacterium | reverse complement strand
ATCGGCAATCGTGCGACTCTTGAAAGTAACGACGCGGCTCTGCAGCAAATCCTTGCTGAATGGACCTCAAACCGAACCTACGCTGCCCGCGTTGCCAATCTGAAAGGATCCAGCACCGGAACTCGCAGCAACGGCAACACGTTCCTCAACACTTCGACAGTCCTCGACGACGGTGCCATCGATACGCTGATGGGCTCGAGCGGCCAGGACTGGTTTCTAGGCACTGTCGGACAGGATATTTTCCAGGACAGGGCAAATGGAGAATCATTGAACTGAATATTCAGGATCTGTTACTGGCGATGACGAGCACCAGACACTTCGGAGGAATACATTCATGAACTCGGTCGTCCACGGTTTCTGGTAGTCGTTCATCCAGCATCCAGCCAACTCGGTCAACCAAAGAAAGCGGGTCGTCCTCAAATGCTCCGGTGGTCACGACCGCAAGTGAAAGAGAATCTGTCTTGCCTGCTCCGGTCCGACATGCCGCTGCAGCATCAGTCTGATCCACGGCATCGCTCGAATTCTATCCCGACGCGATGTCAAAAAGACAACACCAACCGAGTGGACTTAGCCGCACGAACTGCGTGGGTCGATGTGACCGGAGCAGTTTCATGTCAGCGTCAATGTCGCTCCGGTCGGTCTCACCGACGCATCGAAGACGTTGAGGCAAATGCCGTTTTCGAGTCGATGCTGTGACCGGTCACTCCGTTTGCAAGGCCATCGCAGGAATCTCGTGACAGTTCACTCTGCACTGAGTAAACTGCCTTCCATTGCGCTCCGCGGTCTTGATTGATTCCGCATGTGTTTCTGAAACCTCATGAAGCGGAAAAGTTCAACACGCGTTTGTGTATCGGCCCCACGCCGCCGCATAGATCGAAATTCGTTATTTGCATTTGCTGAACACTGATTGCCGACCGCATCATTGGTATGGTTGCGTTGTCCATCGCGGCACTGATTGCGATCCATGCCGTATTTTGGAAAAGGCCGTTGTTGTTCACACCCGTAATGGAGGGCATTTCGATGGCTCGGCACATCCAATTGGTCGTAGGACTGGCAGCAATGATGCTTGATTTCGCTGCCATCTTCTGCTTTGTGCGCTGGTTCAGCCAGACCGACTGGCTGTTCGGGCACACCAAGGGACCACCTGCTTACATCATAATGGCCCTAAGGACAGCCACTTCAGGCGTTGTTGCTACAATTGCCTGGTTCACAATGGCGCTGTTCAGGAAGTTTGCGTCATCAACAACGTTGCAACCGGACCGTGACAGATTCGGGCGGCTCCAGGGAATTATGCTCGGTGTGTTCTTGTTACCCACTTGCCTGATCGTGCTGTACGCTCTCGCAGAATTACCCAGTGCAACCGAAACTCAACGCACGAAGCGTCTGCAAAACACCGGTCTCGGGCAGGGAGATGCAATGACAGTCTCGGAGTTGATCCAAGTCCTGGAGCAAGACAAGATTCTCTACCACCGTCACCTCGCCGTCGAATCGCTCGAACGCATGGGGCCAGCGGCTGAGGACTCTGTACCAGCGCTCATTACGGCCCTCGACGACCCAGGGGTGTTCGGTAGATTCGCCGTGCCCAAGGCTTTGGCGCAGATCGGTCCAGCAGCAGTTCCCTCGCTGACGAAAGCTGTGCGAGAGAACGCTGGTTCGCGTGTGCGGGGAGGTGCTGCCACGGCGCTGGGCCTTATCGGACCCGCTGCGAAAGAGGCTGTTCCCGCACTTCAGGAGGCACTCCATGATGTAAACGACGACATTCGATTGGCAGCGGCGCAAGCCCTCGAAAGAATCGGGCCGACTGCAATGGCTGCGGAAACCGCTCTCAGCGACAGGGAAGGTGGTGACGACCAAATTATGGTGCTTGCGGAAATTGTCGCAGGATCGGACGGAAGGTTGAGCGGCAAGGCGGCCAGGCAACTCGGCCGGATCGGACCCGCAGCAAAGAAGGCGATACCCGCATTGCGAGTCGCCCTGATGAACTCCAATGCTGGTGTGCGTCTGGACGCCGCATATAGTCTCTGGCTCATTGAGCACAATGCTGAGGAGGTCGTCCCAGTTCTTGCCGCGTTGCTGGAGGTACCCGCTCAGTTTTCATACGACACTAATGTGCCCGCAACGGCCGCCTATTACCTGAGCAATATTGGGCCGGAAGCCGAGGCCGCAGTTCCGGCACTTACAAAGGCGCTTCAACACGCACATGGGTCCGTGCGGGAAACTTCCACGCAAGCCCTCGGCAGCATCGGGCCGGCAGCTAAGTCCGCGGTACCCGTTCTCATCGAGACAATCAAGCTTTCAGATCCCAACTCAGCCACGAAATCACCGACTCTCCCGAACGGGCCAGTGCCCGAAGGCGATACACAAGACAAGGTAACAGGATATGCCCTGAAATCGTTGGCGAGGATCGATACGGAAGCCGCACGAGCCATCATCGAGGAATTCCCCCATGCTCTGGAGGCCCTGAAACAATGCGATTACGATGCCGCAAACATGCCGATTGACCGATTCCTCGAAAAGTACCATCAGGAAGCCCTGAGAAGGATCGATTCGAAATCCAAAGCCGTCCCCGACTCTCGATAACTCAAAACGAACAGAGCGGACAATTTCTATGGTGGGGGTCGTGAAATGGGCGTTGATCTTAAAATGACTGTCGTTTGGGGTCTGTCGAAAATGGTTTGGACTCCCGCCAGTGACGCTGAACTCGAGAATACTCGATCGATAGCCTGCTCCGGTCACATTGACCAGCCCGGCAAAGAGATCTTCGTCAACTGCCTCAGTGGTCACGACCGCATGTGAAACAGCACCCTCCTTGCCTGCTCCGGTCCGACACGCTGCTGCAGCATCAATCTGATCCACGGCTTCACTCAAGTCTTATCCCGACGCGATGTCAAAAAGACAACACCAACCGAGTGGACTTAGCCGCACGAACTGCGTGGGTCGATGTGACCGGAGCGTCGAACGGCAGCGGGCGAACCCGCGTCGGGCGGTCTCACGAATGGCACTAGCTTAAGCCTAACTGGTTGAAGCCAGCCTACTTAACGATGCTGGCTCTTCTCGTTTCATGGA
>JANOZG010000655.1:0-9580 GCA_031429275.1 Planctomycetota bacterium | reverse complement strand
AGTTGAAAATGAGCGGTTCGGCGCTGGCGGTTCGTTGATCTAGAACAGAATTGGCGATTCGTCGTTTAACCAACATCCCCCTAACGTTATTGCAATCAAAGACGCAATCAACAGTCCATTCGGCAGTTTAGTAACATAATTTACTTTAGGCACTGGTTTCAGGGACAAGTTTCAATGACCGATATTCATGATTTAACGCGACGGCTGCAGCGATCTGCGGATTCAAAAATTGTCATGTTCGTCGCGGACGGACTTGGAGGGCTCCCACTGAAACCAGGCGGCAAGACTGAACTGGAAACTGCGAACACTCCAAACCTCGACGCCTTGGCTCAGCGCGGCGTGCTGGGAATGAGCATTCCTGTATTGCCTGGCATTGCTCCAGGAAGCGGACCAGGACACTTAGGACTGTTCGGCTATGACCCGTTGAAATACGACATTGGTCGCGGCGTTCTGGAAGCGCTGGGAATTGATTTTGCGCTGACTGATAAAGATGTGGCCGTGCGTGGCAACTTCTGTACGGTTGATGCGGCTGGCAACATCACTGACCGCAGGGCAGGGCGGATCTCAAGCGACATCGCTGCGAAGCTGTGTGAGAAACTGAACGCGGTAAAAATTCCGGGCGTTGAAGTCTTTGTGCGGCACGTCAAGGAGTATCGACTGGTTATCGTGATTCGTGGCGAAGGACTGGGCGGAAATGTCAACGACACCGATCCACAACGAACCGGCGTACCTCCCTTGAAGCCACACGGCACGGATGCACCGTCGCAGAAGACTGCTGAGATTCTCGCGGAGTTTAAGCGTCAGGCCGCCATCATTCTGCAAGACGATGCACCGGCAAACCTACTGACAATGCGAGGGATCGCCAAGATGCCACCGATTCCGAAGTTTCAGGAAATCTACGGAACTCGGGCGGCTGCGATCGCTGTGTATCCGATGTATCGCGGATTGGCTCGACTGGTTGATATGGACATCCTTGATGCAGGCCAGACGGTCGATGATCAGATGAAGTGCCTGGAAGCCAACTGGTCGAATTACGACTTCTTCTTCATTCACTTCAAGTACACCGACAGTACGGGTGAAGACGGTAACTTTGATGCGAAGGTTAAACGGACGGAGGAATTCGATTCTGCAATTCCAAAGATCAATGCACTGAAGCCGGATGTGCTGATCATCACTGGCGACCATAGTACCCCTGCCAAGATTAAATCACACAGCGGACATCCGGTTCCCACGATGCTGGTGGCCGAAAACTGCCGATTCGATGGATCACGTGAATTTGGCGAATCTGCCTGCCGCGTCGGGGAATTAGGCATGTTTGAGGCCAAATATCTGATGTTGCAGGCGCTAGCTCACGCCGGTCGGCTTGAGAAATACGGAGCCTGACATTCCCGGCCGTACAAATCAGTCTTCTACAGTCTCTCCGAATTCTGCTACCTTTCGGCAACGTTTGCGACCGGAGATGGCAATATGTCTGGAACCAATTTGCCAAGGCTCTTGAATATGACCGGGTGTATTGGCATAACCAACTTCGCTTTTCAATCCAGAATTCCATCGCTGCCTTTTCGAAGGCTCACCTGTTTGGTCGGAGATCCATAATGTTCTTCAGTTATTTTTCTACTGCGGCAGCAGTGTTGATGTTATTGGCTGGGTCATCTCTCGGCATGGCTCAGGACAAACTGGCCTGGAAATTCTCAGCTGGCGAATCGCTGAATTACGTCGTCAAACAGAACATGAAAATGTCGATGAAGATTGCTGACAAGACGACGCAAGTTGTCATGAATCAGACAATGGACATGCAATGGAAGATTCAGAATGTGGAGCCTGCAACTGGCAATGTCACGATGGGACAGACTGTCGAACGAGTTCAGATGGATTCGCAAGGCGGTCCCGTTGATGCGATCAAATTCGACTCAGCAAGCAAAGAAATCCCTAACACACCACATGGAAAAGCGTTTGCAGATATATTCAAGAAACTAATTGGTCAGGAATTTGGAGTGCACATGTTGTCCACAGGGAAAATTGATGAGGTGACTGTGCCGGAAGCTTTATTGGATTCACTCAAAAAATCAGGCTCAGCAGGAAACTCCATGGACGAAGAGACGCTGAAACAATTGATGAAGCAGTCCGCGATTCTACTGCCGGAAACAGTTATCCAGCCCGGTCACATGTGGGACAGCACGCAACAGATGGAAATGCCGTTCGGAACCATGACCGTCACATCGAAACTCACATTTCAAGGAATCGACGCCAGCTCAGGTCAAGCCAGGATCGCTGTGACACCATCAATAACACTTACGCCAAAACCAGGGACAGAAAGCAGTCTAAAAGTCCTGACGACCGACGGCAAAGGCAGTTTCTTGTTCGATGTCGCCCGAGGCCGCGTTACGAAGTCTGAGCTAGAATTGAAAATGGAAATACAGAACAACTCATTTGGCCAGTTGATCGACCAGACCATTGAGCAGAGAACATCAATGACACTGGCCAATTGATCACACAACAACTCAAAACGAATAACACTCTTTGAGGAGTTTGCAGTTTCGTTTTTCTGATTTGGAAATCCAGAATTCTCCGTTTCTGACTTTTGATGAATTCCGCCTTAAAGCCGTATAGGAACACGCAAAGTTCTTATACGGCTCTATTCTTTGACTGCGGCCAGTTCAAGTTTCTGGTCAATGGCTTTGAACAATCGGGGATCGCAGTGAAACGAATTTTCCTCACGCTTGCTGTGCTGGCGAACATCATATTGCTGATTGCATTTGTGCTGGGATGGCAAGTCGGCGACCCGATGAAACTCCATGGCCTCGACCCCGAAGTTAACCACCGGATAGGAACTCACCTGCTGGTGGGTCTCGGTGCATTGACGAGCGCGACAATGGTTCACGCTCTGCTTTTTACATACTTCATGGGAACCGGCCGCTGGATCGAAGAGACGTCGAAAGCCTACAGTCTGCCGGACTCATGGTACCGTCAGAGCCAGCGAACCAAATACAGCATTCTGCCGGGAATACTTGTCGGCTTCTTGCTGCTGATTGCGACAGGCTCATTAGGAGCAGTCGCCGATCCCGCCACCACCGCATCGCTCCAGAATGTGTTAGGCGTCAGTGATTCAACACTGCACTTCGCTGCTGCTGTCGGCGCATGGATCGTGAATATTATCGTCAATGTGACACAGTACTTTGCGATTATGAAAAACTCCGCGATCGTCGAAGGGGTGCTGGCTGAAGTGCGGCGTATTCGTCTGGAAAAAGGCTTACCCGTTGACTAAGGGTTCATATGTTTCCATATTCGGAGTTCCCGTCAATTGCAGCAGCCATTCAGGACGGAATTGATCGACGACTGCATACGGGCCTTCAGATGTACGTATCTTCGAATGGTGAAGTCGCAATCAATGCGGCCATAGGAGAATCTGCTCCGAACCAGTTGATGACCTCTGAAACTCTGATGCCCTGGCGCAGTGCTGGCAAACCGCTGACGTCATTGTTGATTCTGCAGCACATCGAAGCAGACCGTCTGAAACTTGACGCAGCAGTGACAGAACTGCTGCCTGAATTTGAAGACACAGCGATAGCAGCTGTCAGTGTTTTTGACATGCTTACCCATCAGTCCGGATTTCCTCAGACTGAAACAGGCTGGCCACACAGCGAATGGCTCGAAAGCCTTCGCACTATTCGAAGCCAGCCACGACAGCTGGAAATTGGCACTGCAGCATACCATCCTCAAAGCAGTTGGTTCCTGCTTGGTGAGATTCTTCGTCGACTGGAATCTGCTGATAGCACTCTCAGCTTTTCTGCGATTCTTCAAAGACAGCTGTTAAGTCCGTTGAACATGAATCGAACAACCTGCGGCATCGAACCTTCAATGTTGCCAATGCTGGCTGACAAATTGCCTGTCATCTATGAACGCGACAAAGGGCAGCTTGCGGTAAGTCAATATTGTCGTGAACCCTGGACAACGCAACCATCGCCAGGTGCCAATCTGCGGGGCCCTGTCAGCGAACTTGGACGGTTCTACGAAATGCTGCAACGCGGCGGAAAATCCGCATCCGGGCAGCAATTGGTATCGAACGCAACGATTCATCAGATGACCTCTCGTCATCGTATCGGAAAATTTGACCAAACTCTCCAACACACAGTGGACTTTGGTCTTGGTGTCGTCTGCAATTCCAACAAATATGGTGCTGAAACCGTACCTTACGGTTTTGGACAGTATTGCAGCGAAGCCACATTTGGACACGGCGGGTCGCAATGTTCGATGGCGTTTTGTGACCCCGGCAGCAACCTAGTTGTGGCGTGGTCTGCGAACGGTTTCTGTGGCGAAGGCCAGCACCAGCGCCGCAACCGAATGATCAACAATGCAATTTATGAAGATCTGAAACTGAATTGAAATCTATGCAAACATTACTGATCACCGGCGGAGCTGGATTCATTGGCAGTTGCTTTGTGCGCCGTGCGATGAAACGAGCGGACGTCCGGATCGTCAATCTGGACAAGCTAACTTATGCCGGAAATCCGGATTCACTACCCGATGACAATGTCGAGCTGCACACCCTGGTCGTGGGAGACATCGGCGATGCAATGCTCGTACGGCAGCTCCTTGAGACTCATCAACCAAACGCTATTGTCAACTTCGCCGCAGAATCGCACGTTGATCGATCGATTGATGGCCCGCTGACCTTTGTGGAAACCAACGTGCTGGCCACATGTCGCATGCTGGAAGAAGTGCGGCGGTACCATGCCGCGCTTTCCGGCGAAGCAAAAGACTCCTTTCGTTTTCTGCACGTTTCGACAGATGAAGTGTATGGTTCGCTTGGCGACACCGGATTGTTCACAGAAGAAACTCCATACGCACCGAATAGCCCGTACTCTGCCAGTAAGGCGGCGTCTGATCATTTCGTGCGAGCTTATCATCACACATATGGCCTGCCGACTGTCATCACCAACTGTTCGAACAACTACGGGCCATATCAGTTTCCAGAGAAACTCATCCCACTGATGATCCTGAACGCTATTTCAGGCAAACCACTGCCTGTCTATGGCGATGGACTTAATGTTCGAGACTGGTTGTTCGTGGAAGACCATTGTTCGGCTATTGAACGTGTCCTGGCTGCTGGTCGCATCGGAGAATGCTACAACATTGGTGGCAACAACGAACAAACGAATCTGAATATCGTTAAGACTATCTGCACCACCGTTGATCGACTGGCCCCGGGACTCGCGCATGGTCCGTGTGAAAACCTGCTTACATACGTCAAAGATCGACCGGGCCATGACCGTCGTTATGCCATCGACGCTTCAAAAATTGCGACTGAACTGAACTGGACACCACAGCAGGATTTCCAGTCAGGTCTTGAACTGACCATCCAGTGGTATCTTGATAATCCGAAATGGGTTTCCAGAGTTCAAAGCGGCAAATATCGCGGAGAGCGATTGGGGCTTGGCGGCTGAACACACTTATTCATGCAGCCCATCAATGTCATTTGCCAAAGCGAGCATGGCTGCCTGCGCGATAGGCAAAACCTCAATTTGAACCTTTCTGGCAGGCATGTTTGCGCCTCACCCAGTCTACCCTTGTCGCCTTGCCTCCAGACGACATCTGATATCTGCGAACAAAAAACAGTGTCAACTTGCGCGGATGCCTTGCAAACCTGCCCACAATCTTCACACTCTGCCATAATTCGAGGTACTCCTGCCCGCACTTTGAACTTCCCTCCCCCCTGCAAGGTTCGATATGAAGACAAACAGCCTGACACGGTTGTCATCCCGAGTTGTCTTTCTCACTGCTCTTTTTCTCGCCGCGTGGATGCCACAATCAGCTATCGCCGGAGAAGCTGACCTCATCATTCCGTCGCTTGATCGCCCAATCGCACTGGGGCTCAGTGGCCAGATGATGCTGATGGGAGGTGTTGCGATCAGCGTCATGGGCCTGGCATTCGGCATCTGGATCTTTGCCCATCTGAAAAGCTTACCAGTACACAAATCCATGCTGGAAGTGTCAGACCTTATCTACGAAACGTGCAAGACCTACCTGAAAACGCAGGGCAAGTTTATTTTGCTGTTATGGGTATTTATCGCCACAGTCGTCGCGGCATATTTCGGCAAACTGGCACTCTATCGTGATCCAGTCACGCAAGCAGAATCGCACGGTTTTCCAATAAGTCTGGTTGGTATTATTCTTTTCTTTTCGCTCGTTGGAATTGCAGGAAGTTACGCCGTCGCCTGGTTTGGCATTCGCGTCAACACTTTCGCGAACTCCCGGACAGCCTTTGCAAGTCTGGCTGGCAAACCTTATCCGTGTTATGCGATTCCGCTGCAGGCTGGCATGAGCATCGGGATGATGTTGATCAGCGTGGAATTGCTGATCATGCTTTGTATTCTGCTATTCATCCCAGGCAACTACGCTGGACCTTGCTTCATTGGCTTTGCGATTGGTGAAAGCCTTGGTGCGGCTGCGTTACGCATTGCTGGTGGAATTTTCACAAAAATTGCCGACATCGGATCAGACCTGATGAAGATCGTCTTCGGCATCAAAGAAGACGACGCTCGCAATCCGGGAGTGATTGCAGACTGTACGGGCGACAATGCTGGTGACTCCGTAGGCCCCAGCGCGGACGGGTTCGAAACATACGGTGTGACGGGCGTCGCTCTCATCACATTCATTTTACTGGCGATCAATCCACAAAGTGTCAAACTGCTGGCTGGCGAGGCTGCAGATTTTCACGAAGGTCTCCAGGTTCAGTTGCTTGTATGGATCTTCATCATGCGTGTCATGATGGTCGTAGCGTCGGCGTTTTCCTACTTTGTAAACGAATCGATTACTCGATCAAAAAGCCGGAATGTCGACAAGATGGAATTTGAAACACCGCTGACACGACTCGTCTGGATCACGTCCATCGTATCAATCGTGACGACGTACGCGATTTCGTGGGTCACTATCGGACCGAACGCGGCCACGGGCCCGCTTGCTGGCGATGCCTCACTTTGGTGGAAACTGTCGTCGATCATTTCCTGCGGCACTTTGGCTGGCGCACTGATACCGGAATTGGTGAAGATTTTTACTTCAACAAATTCATCCCACGTCAAAGAAGTTGTTCAGTCATCGAAAGCCGGTGGAGCTTCGTTGAACATTCTTTCTGGTCTGGTGGCTGGCAATTTCTCATGTTACTGGCTTGGCTTGAGTATCGTTGGATTGATGACCGTCGCCTATGCGTTTTCAACGCAGGGACTGGAAACTTTCATGCAGGCTCCCAGTGTCTTTGCATTCGGGTTGGTTGCGTTCGGATTTCTGGGCATGGGGCCTGTCACAATTGCAGTCGATTCATACGGACCAGTCACCGACAACGCACAGTCTGTGTTTGAATTGTCATTGATTGAGAACATTCCAAATATCTCGCGAGAGATTGAGAACGAATTTGGCTTTACGCCCGTTTTCGACCGAGCAAAACATTTGTTGGAAGAAAATGACGGAGCGGGTAACACTTTCAAGGCCACGGCGAAACCTGTTCTCATCGGAACGGCGGTCGTTGGAGCAACGACGATGATCTTCTCGATCATTATGAATCTGACGGAGCAGTTGACTGCCGATCTGGACAAGCTGTCTCTGCTGCACGCTCCATTTATGCTGGGACTGGTCACAGGCGGAGCCATCGTCTACTGGTTTACCGGCGCTTCAATTCAAGCCGTGACGACTGGTGCATACCGGGCTGTAGAATTCATTAAGGCAAATATCAAGCTGGATGGTGTCACGAAAGCCTCTGTTGAAGACAGCAAAAAGGTCGTCGAAATCTGCACGATCTACGCTCAAAAAGGCATGTTTAACATTTTCCTGGGCGTATTCTTTATCACTCTGGCGTTTGCCTTTGCGGATCCATTCTTCTTTATCGGCTACTTGGTTTCAATCGCGATTTCAGGACTCTATCAGGCAATCTTCATGGCGAACGCCGGTGGCGCGTGGGACAACGCAAAGAAAGTCGTTGAAGTCGATATGCATGAAAAGGGCACCGATTTGCATGCAGCAACCGTCGTCGGTGATACCGTTGGTGATCCGTTTAAGGACACGTCGTCTGTGGCTTTGAATCCGGTTATCAAGTTCACAACACTTTTTGGCTTACTTGCTGTCGAACTTGCCGTTAGTATCTCGAAGGACCAGTCATCGATTGATTTCTATGCCAGCACTGGGGTTGCATTGAACCTCGTAATCGCGGCAGTCTTATTTGTCGTTGCGTCCTGGTTTGTTCATCGTTCGTTTTACGGAATGCGAATCGGTAATCAGGCGTAATTGACACCACGCACGCCGAGTGTTGAGAATGGCATCTTCTCGTTTCAGGGCTCCAGCCCTAAAACGCACTGCCTTCGAGGCTCCCGCCTCGTTTGTTGTCGAGAGGAGGCAGGAGCCTTCGTTCCGTGCGTACCGAGGCTGGAGCCTCTGAACGAGTTGCACGCGAACCGAAAGAGTTTACCAATCCATGACTGAAAACTTCCGCACAAGACTCCGCAGCGGCGAGCGGCTGCTGGGCACAATGGTCACGCTGCCAACGGCATCTACAGCAGAGATTCTTGCAGACGCTGGCTTCGACTGGCTTTTTATCGACGGCGAACACGGGCCACTGGATACCGGTGATATTCTGAGCATCCTGCAGGCTGTTAGCCATCGCATTGCCTGTATTGTTCGCGTGCCAGCATGCGAGGAAGTGGCCATTAAGAAAGTTCTTGATCTGGGTGCAGCAGGCATCATCGTGCCACAAGTCAACACCGCTGAGCAAGCTGCAGAAGTTGTACAGTATGCTCGCTACGCTCCGGAAGGTGGTCGTGGTGTCGGTCTGGCCCGTGCCCATGGCTACGGATTTCGTTTCACAGAGTACGTCGCAAGTGCCAATTCTGAAATCTCCGTCATCGTGCAGGCGGAACATCGCACATCAGTCGAGAACATTGAGTCGATTGTAAAAGTTCCCGGAGTTGATGCCGTACTCCTTGGTCCATACGACTTGTCCGCCAGCTATGGCAAGATGGGACAGATTTCCGACGCAGAGGTCCTCGCGGGTATCGATCGAGTGACAAAGACATGTCAGGCTGTCAACATGCCGCTGGGCTACTTTGGTATCTCGTTCGACGCAGTGAAACCATGGATGGACAAAGGCTACTCGCTGGTCGTCGCTGGCGTCGATGTGCTGTTCCTTGGCAACGGAGCAAGGCGCATGATGAAGGATTTGCAGGCTGTTGCTATTCCTGCCGCAGCAGCGAAAACCCGCGAATAACGTAAATCAGTCCGCTCCAGACCGTAACACCTACAGCGACCCACAACATTGCATCGCGAAACCATGGCAGCCAAGGCCAGTTTAGGGAGGTCGAAAGCGACAACAGGCTTACTGTCACCGCCACGCACTGCAGGGTCATCTTGAATTTGCCAGCCATACTGGCGGAAAAGTCCTTACCTTCTTTTTCAAGTATGCCGCGCAAACTGGAAACGAACATCTCTCGACCGATGATGATGATCACCATCCAGGCGTTGACGCCTGAATCGGATTCTCCCTGCTTCTCGAGCAGAAACACAAACGAGCCGCAAACAATCACTTTATCCACAAACG
>JANOZG010000654.1:0-7414 GCA_031429275.1 Planctomycetota bacterium | reverse complement strand
GCTGTAATGAACTTTGAGAGTGGTTCGCAAATGGCCAGCTGTGGGTGACTCATGAAAAGCCAATGACGAAAACACAGGGGCTGGCGTCTTGCGGCTCAGTTTATGTTCACCACGGCCACGCTGCAGCGAGCGTCTTGAGTTGCTCCTGTGTGTCCTTCCATTCGGATTTTTGATTTACAGATTGTTGCAGAAAGCGTTTTGCCGCAGGCATGATCTGAACGGCGCGATCCACCTGTTGAGACGTTCCCATTTTGTAAGCGCCGATTTGAATCAGATCCGCTATTTCTGCGTGAGTCGCCAATAATGATCTCAGTTTGGTTGCTCCCCTTTGGTGTTCGTCAGTGGTGACATCCCGAAAGACTCGGCTGATGCTGGGCAGCACATCGACAGCTGGAAAGTGTCCTTGTGCGGCAATTTTGCGGCTGAGCACGATGTGCCCGTCGAGAATTCCACGTGCGGCATCGGTGATTGGTTCATCCATATCGTCGCCATCAACGAGGACCGTAATTAATCCGGTGATCGCACCGACTTCGCCGCAACCCAGGCGTTCCAGGACGCTGGCCAGCAGTGACTGCACTGACGGCGGATAGCCTCGTGATCCCGGCGGTTCGCCAAGCAACAGTCCCAGTTCGCGCTGTGCCATCGCAAGACGTGTCAGGCTGTCCAGGAAGAACAGGACATGCGCACCCTGGTCGCGAAACTGTTCCGCAATCGTCGCAGCCGTCAAGACGGCTTTAATGCGCATGAGTGGGGTCTGATCAGATGTCGCGACGACGACTACGGATCGAGCCAATCCGACTTTGCCTAAGCAGTCTTCAATGAAAGGACGAACTTCGCGACCGCGTTCGCCGACCATTGCGATCACATTTACGTCAGATTCCGCAGTTTTGGCGATTTCTCCCATGAGCGTACTTTTTCCGACGCCGCTGCCAGCAAACAGGCCAACACGCTGACCTCGCCCGATTGTGAGCATGCCGTCGATTACGCGTTGTCCAGTCACAAGTGGTTCGGTGATGCGTGTGCGCTGCATTGCATCCGGAACTGTCGCAGTTTCAGCACGCCAGCGGCGGACACGCAACGGTCCACCACCGTCGATCGGGCGACCAATGCCATCGATGACGCGTCCCAGCAGTCCGCTACCGACCGGGACAGCGCGGGCATGGCCGGTGGTGGTGATTTCCAGACCGGGGTGAAGTCCTGCCGTGCTGTCAAAGCACATCAGCTGTGATTCGGTTTCGTCGAAGCCGACAACTTCTGCCATCAATTGTTCGCCGCTTCGGAGACTGACAGTGCAGGTCTCGCCGACAAACGCAGGCAAATCGGC
Source organism: Planctomycetota bacterium (assembly GCA_031429275.1). GTDB lineage: Bacteria > Planctomycetota > Planctomycetia > Planctomycetales > Planctomycetaceae > SXXK01. Next base: position 6,090 of record JANOZG010000654.1, on the reverse strand, counting down.
TCGCATCAATCCGCGAACGCTACGCAGTTTCCCGACGTTCCGGAAAGCGGCGGAGTGTCCCGGAAGCTGAGCCATCTCCGCGACGTTCAATCTGAGAGTCATCGAGTTTCTCCATCCATAAACGGCGGATTTCTTCCAGCCGTGAGTGCATATCGGTTAACAGTATTCGGCGGCCGGATTCAACTCGCACAGAACCGCGGGCAATGGTTGTGTCTTTCACGCAGGACACTTCGTCCAACTGTTTTCGACTTGCAGGATCGGTCAGCAGTGTCTGAAGCAGATTGTGATCAGCTGGGTTGAGTCTGACGGTGACGGGTTGGCTGAATTCCAGATGCTCAAAAGCCTTTAGAATCAGATCATCAACGGCAAACATGTCTTTCTCGAGTGCGACGCCAACCAGCCACGATGCTGCTGCAGTTGCAAGTTCCACCGCGACTTCCTGCATTTCACTGAGTGATTGCCGATGTTGTGCCTGAAGTTCGACAACGGCTTCAGATGTATCTGCAAGAAGCTGCTGCAGACGCAACAATTCCTCGGGATCGATTCCGCCGAACCCTACATCCTCAGCCTTCACAACGTCGTGAGCGGAATTTGAAAGGACTGGCACAGCGCTGGATTGCGATAGAGGAGTGACTGAAAGATCGACAGGATTTGCAACGACATTTGCCATAGAGGACGGCTTTGGACGCTGAGCTGGTCCCGTTGGCATTACTGCTGCTGGAGGATCAGGAATCAAGATATCTTCATTCGCAACGGTTGAAGCCTTCAGTCCTTTCGCGCGAGATCCGCCGTCCAGCGTGACTGTCTGTTCGCCGACAGTAACGGTGCGGGGAGAGCGTTTGAGGTTGATTAGATGAATGGTCATGATGGAGCAATATCTGGAATCAGGAATTTGAGATCTGCGGACGATCAACGAATGCATGGGTCTATGTCAGCACTATTCACTTTCCATATCGATCTTGGCTATGACTTCAGCAATAGAGTCGCGAGCCTGCTGAATGCGAGCCTGCGTCACGTTGGACATGAACTGCATCTCTTCTTCAATTGTCTGGCGGGCTCGTTTTGAGAGGTTTGCGAATATCGTGTCAGTGACTTCCTGTGGAGCACCGAACAACGCGGTTGTCAGATTATTGCTGTCGATTTCGCCCAAAATGCGTTGCACAACAGTTTTTCCAAGCCCAGCGATGTCGTCGAAGCGATAGATGCGAGTCAACAATGACTTGGCCAGATCCGGATCCTGTTCTTCGATCACTGCCAGCATCTCGCGTCGACCTGCTTTTGGAACACTGCGTAGCACTTCAGCGACACGGTCGGCATGATTTCGCGTGTCCGGCGGGTTTGCCGGCAACTGCTGGGCTCGAATAAAGGTCGCCTTGGCAATGCGTTCGATCAAGACTTCTGGTGCGTGTTGTTCTCTGGTCAATTCTTTCATGACCAGCTTTTGGTGTTCAGATTTCAGCAGACTTAGAACATCGCCAGCGAGCTTAGCTGGCAGATTGCTGAGCAAAATTGCGCATGTCTTAGGTTGTTCCGATGTCAACGCTGAAGCGACTTGATGGACGCTCAACGTCTGTAGATCGAGCAGAGGATTTCCAGTGAGTGCTGGACGTTTCGTTTCGGGGTCTTCTTCGGTGTCAGTCGATTCCGCATCAGTTGTTGTTGCATGTTTTGCATCGTTGTTCGAGTCAGCACTAGTGGAAATCGATTCGGGCTTCATTTCTACGGTTGTCACTTTGTTTTCCACCTCAACTTGCGAACTTGAATCTGAAGATTCATCTCCGTCCCTGGAATCTGCTGCGTTGCGGAGATCCGTGGCGTCGCCGGAGTCCTGATCACCGACTGTCTTGACTGACTCGGCTGACTCTTTAGGTAACGACTTCAGAGCGAACTGGAAGAAGCAATCGAATTCATCAAGCACGGCACGCTGTCGGCCGATCGTCGAACGACGTGTTGTGTCTGACTGCATGCCGGTGCGAAGTAATGCCGCTCGATCTGGCTCCAATCGTGACAAAACGGCCTCCGCTACATCGTCGCCGAGTAGTTGCAGGAGTTCGAATGTTTGCCGTTCGCGATCCATTTTCCGTCCGTGGGTCGTTGTCATGTTCTACGCCGCCTTCGCGGCAGAGGTCGATGAATTAGCAGACTTCGTGGCTGTATTCCCGCCCGTTGCGGCTGAGGGTGTGCGCATCTGATCGGCCATTGAGAGTGGCTTTCCGTCCGCCACGTTGGCTTCGCGTTCATTGAGCCATGCTGTCAGGATATCTGCGACGACATCGGGATGCGCTTTTGCCTGTTCGGCAATGGTTGCGAGACGGCGAGCGTCCGCCAGTGGAATGCCGCGCCCCGTGGCTTCGCTAATGATGATTGGTTTCATGCGTTTCATCAGCATCATGCTAATCAGAAACGCCAGCATTGCTGCCAGCCCAAGTGAAACAGACTGCAGCAAGGGCTGCCATTGTTCCCAGACGAATCCTGGAATCACAGGCTCTGCCAATTCAATCGGCTCTAATGCAGCGAGGGTGACATCGATTTGATCTTCGCGAGTGTCGCTGAAACCAATTGCGCTCTTGATGATATTCTCGAGGTCTTCCTTCGTTAGCGTTACGGCTGGCGGTGTCGCAGAGCTGTTGGTATCTGCTGGGGCTGGCGTGGCTGGCTCTGCCCCGGAAATATCGACGATCGCTGAAACGCTCAGACGTAGAATGTCACCGCCAATGGAATTAACTTGTTCGTGGGTCTCCGGATAAATGAAGTCTTCGTTGATATCCTCGACCTTGTAGCTTCCTAGACTGTCGTTTTGAGTATTGGCAGCCACTGCAATGTTTGAAGCTGATCCCGCAGGCCCGACTGGCAGAATACGCGAGCCTTTCTGTTCAACGGAATTCAACTGAGTTGTGCGTTTAGCTTTCCCGCTGGCGTCGATCTTATTGCTGGTTGTTGTACGTTGATTGAAGTCGATTTCAGCAGATACGACGACAGACGCCTGAACGCCGCGAATGCGATTCAGGTGGCTTTCAATTCGATGAACGAAATAGGCTTCTTTCTGTTGACGATAGTTCAGATGATGCGCAAGTTCAGCCTCCATTCCACCGTTGCCACCGTATTGGCGTCCGTTTGTATCCGTCATGACGATGTTGTCCGGTACGAGGCCCGGTACTGAGCCTGCAACGTTGGCAATGATAGAATTCGCGATCGAAGTGGAAATCGTTTCGCCGCCGCGCGTTTCAATCACTATCGCAGCGGTAACAGGAGATTGGTCGTCCACGAACGGACTGGGATTCGGGCGACTCACTTTAACCGTCGCCGATTGGATGCCCCGGATTTGCTTAATGGCCCGTTCGATTTGCTTTTCCAGGCCGGCAAGTCGGCGGTCTTCTTCTTCCCCTGGCGAGCCGGGAAGTAGTCCTGCTGCCGCAACATTAGGTTCATTCTCCGGGCTGATAATCGATGCCGATGCCATCCTCGCTCTGGCGATATCGCTGCTTGGTACAGACACGGCTGATCCGGGAGAATTCAATCTATAGCTGATCTTTTCGGTGTCCAGGATTCCTATGATTTCATTCGATTTCTGAAGTGTCAATTTGTCGGCAAGCACTACGTAGTCCGGCTGTGCAGCCCAGATCATCGTACCGACAATTGCAGCCACGCACGCCACTGTAGCAGCCGAAAACCCGGCACGTTGTGCAATCGTCCAGCGATTCCATAACGCGAGTAATTGGTCTCGAAGTGTGATCCAGAAAGCCATCGTTTAGTCCTGTGCTCTTTCAGTGAAGTCCAGTTGTAGAAAGACTTCGTTATCAGCTCGTTCGAAAAATCAGTTACACCTGCATCCGCATGACTTCCTGATACGACGCAATTAGACGATTTCGAATTTCCATCATCAGACGAAACGCCAGATCCGCTCTGGACGTTGTAAGCACGACGTCGTGAATACTGTCCGCTTCACCTGTGACAAGTTGACGAACTCCGTCCTGAGCCTGTATTTGTTGCTGATCCGTGTCTTTGATGAGTCCTTTCACCATGTCGGCGAACGGAATTTCGCCGCTGGTCGCGTTGGAATCCCGTACGGGGCTTTGAACTGACTGCGGCAGTGCGACCGGGGTATTAATCGAAGAAATGGACATCAACGCATACCTCGCAGCAGAGACAGCGCCTGTTCTGTCATTTGACGAAAGGTCTCAAGAGACTTCAGATTTGCCTCATAGGCACGGCTGGCTGTGACAAGATCCAGCATTTCATGAGCCAGTTTTACGTTCGTCTGCCTGACATGGCCGCTTGCGTCCGCATCTGGATGGCCAGGATCATGGATGAGATCACCAGGAGTCTGGTCGCTGGAGATGCCGACAACGCTGACTCCTTGCAGTCCGTTGACGCCCGCCCCGCCGCGAGGCATTCTTCCATTGGCCGAAAGCACTTGATCCATTGCTGCAGCAAATGTGACCTGTTGCCGTTGATAGGGGCCACCTTCAGCTGTTCGTGTTGAGTGTTGGTTGGCGATATTGTTTGCCGCAACTTCCATTCTCATGCGTTCGCCGGTCAAGCCGGAAGCGCTGATGTCCATGCCGGACAGAATCTGACTCATTGACATGGTTGGACGTCCTTTCAATTTTTCCATTCGAGCATCGCTGCATCATTGCGGTTTCTATTGACCCTGAATCGCAAGACGCATTTGATCGAGATAGGTGCTGAGCAGCTGAATGTAGGTCTGCTGCATCATGGCATTTTTACTTTGATGTCCCATTTCCGTATCGATATCCACGTTGTTTCCGTCGGCTCGAGCGGTTAGCCCTTCCGTGAGGACCATTTCCGGTTTTGCAGTGATCTTTAAGTTGCCGTTGGAGTTACCAAGGCTGTTCAGTTCTTTGGCTAACTGCGTTTCAAACTCAACATCCACGCGTCGGTAGTTGGGTGTATTGACATTCGTAATATTGTGGCTGATCGCTCGTTGACGCACTTCCGTCGCTTCAATGAGGCGACCAAGCAGATCAAATTGTGAATTGAAAGACGTCATACCGTCGGCATCGGCTGTCGGCGGGGTACTGCTACAATCCGAATAACCCGCAAACATTGCCCCAGTTGCCAAAGTTGCTGTGCAGAGAGTGCTGACCTGCATGATTCAAGGGAAAACACTCACGCCAGAAGCAGAGTTCCTCGCAAGAGTGTGTTTGACGAGGGACATGCGTGAGCACCGAATTTCGGGCCCTTGGCGGATTGTGGGGCACAGGCTGGCTTCAGCTTGTATTCAGCGAAAGGCATTGCATCATGACCTCAGCACACTTCAATCGCGCTTGTTTGGCCGTGAATATGAGGCTGTTGCGGAGCTGTTGCGTTGGCTATTGAGCTTTTGCCAGATCGTGCGGAACGACTGCAACAACTTTTGGATGATCCCGAAGGTTGAAACAGAGTCGGCGAGCGGCATGCGTCAGCTTGCCGGCGCGATTTCACTCACAGTATCTCGCGAATCACGTGTCCATGCACGTCCGTCAGACGACGCTGAATTCCGTTTTGATAGTACGTTAGCTTCTCATGGTCGATGCCAAGCAGGTGCAGCGCCGTGGCGTGCAGATCGTAGCTGTAGCATGGATTCTCAGCAGCCTTGAAGCCTACCGCATCGCTTGTTCCGTAATCAGTTCCGCCCTGGATTCCGCCTCCGGCCAGCCATGATGTGAAAACGCCGGGGTTGTGATCGCGACCCTTTTGCTTTCCCTGCATGAAAGGCTGACGTCCGAATTCTGTTGTGCAAAACACCAGCGTGGAATCCAGTAACCCGCGTGCTTTCAGATCGTTCAACAAAGCACTCACGCCGGTATCCAGAATTCGTCCCCAGTAGCCGTGATCGCGGACGATGTCTTCGTGTGAGTCCCAATTGGGGCGGATCTTTTTCGAACTGGTGTTTTCCGCACCACAGAAGATTTGAATGAAGCGAACCCCGCGCTCAGCAAATCGACGAGCCAGCAGGCATTGCCTGCCGAACGGTCCGATATCATCGTCGGCAAGCGCGTATTGCTGATGGATGGATTCCGATTCGCGGGTCAGGTCAACAGCCTCAGGAGCGCTCTACTGCAACTTGGCCGCCAGTTCATAGCTGGC
>JANOZG010000653.1:0-25300 GCA_031429275.1 Planctomycetota bacterium | reverse complement strand
GCGATGTCTGACCACTGGAATCTCATCGTCTGCGGAAAAGATTTTTCCGGCTGGCTGTCGGTCATCTGCGGGCTGCTCTCCATCTATCGTCTGGACATCAGACGTGGCGATGCACTGACTGGTGACGGCGTGAACGGCTATGGAGATCGCTGTGTCACAGGTCGATTTCTGGCATGCTTCGAAGTGAGAATTGACGATTCTTACGGCGACACAGCAGAGTCGGCAGTGATTGCGGAGAGTCTTGCAAAAGACCTGCAGGCAGAGATTTCTCGATTAAGTCTGCTTTCGCGAAACAACCAAATTGACAACGTTCGAGCGGAGTTGCTTTCGCGATTCTGCGACGCCGTTCCGCAGCGGTCAGAGTCCGAATCGACGTCCGCGGAAGTAGATGTCGAGCTCATCCGGCTCTCGGATTCTGTGCTGACGCAGATGAATATTGCCGGTGCCGATTCATGGGGATTTATGTACGAACTCGCCAGTGCGTTGTCTTTAAGTCGTTTTCGAGTGCTGCGGGCAATTATTGACGCCGAAGGCAGTCAGGTTCGTGATGTGTTGTATGTTCGCGAGCGCAACGGTCGTCCCATCGACAGCGAAGAACGCCTCCAGGAACTTCAACTTGCCGCGACGCTGATTAAACAGTTCACCCATTGGCTTCCCACGACAAACGATCCACATCATGCACTGGCGAGGTTTCGCGATTTGGTGTCGCGACTGCAACCTGCGGTCGCATGGTTCGACAACATGAAGTCGCTGCGTCGAGCGAATGTATTGCATGCTGTTGCCCGTGTCCTGGGGATCAGCCAATACCTGTGGGAAGCATTCCTGCAGTCGCGCCATCAGCAACTGTTTCCGTTGCTGGCAAATCCGGAAGAACTGGCGGTTCGAGAAGATCGAGAATCACTCCAGCATGAAGTAAGCAAGGCTTGCGACACCGCCAACAATGCCACCGCGGCATGGTTGGCATTAAACGAGTTCAAAGACAAAAATCTATTTCGAATCGACATGCGGCACGTCCTTGGACATTGCCGCCCGTTTGGAGCATTTTCCGAAGAACTGACCGAGTTGGCAGAAGTCGTTATCACCAGTGCACTGGAAGTTGCATGGAAACAACTTGTATCTGAATATGGCCATCCGTTGTGCGAAGACGGCACAACAGAATGTCGTTGGACGCTGGCCGGACTTGGAAAATTCGGCGGCATTGAAATGGGGTTCGCCTCAGACATCGAACTCATTTTGATCTTCGCCGAACAAGGTCGTACCAGCGGCACACATGCGATATCGAACGGAGCGTTCTTTGATCATCTCATCAACGCTGTCGCCACAGGCATCGTTGCGCCACAAGACGGAATTTTCCACGTCGATCTGCGAATGCGTCCTTTCGGACAAGCTGGTTCCGGTGCCGTTTCTTTGCAGGACTTTGAAAAATACTATGCCCCGGACGGACCCGCATGGCCGTATGAACGTCAGGCTTTAGTCAAGTTCCGAAGTGTTGCCGGGGATTTGGATTTTCGGACAACTGTGACTGCGGCTTGCCATCGAGCGATCTACGAGGTTGGTCAATTTGAATTCGCCGCCATGCGCGCCATGCGGGAACGCCAGATTCGACAACTCGTGCGCGGTGGGGCGATCAACGCAAAGCTGAGTGATGGCGGAATTGTGGATTGCGAATATGCCGTTCAATCCCTGCAGATGACATTCGGCACAACGATGACATCACTGCGTCACCCAAACACGTTGAGGGCGTTGAACGAAGCGGCAAGATTAAATCTGATCGAACCGGCTCATCGAGACTCTATCGAACGTGCCTATATCTTCCTGCGCGAACTGATTGATTGCCTGCGACTTGTGCGAGGCAACGCGAAAGACCTGACACTTCCCGCACCGGATTCGCGAGACTGGAAAATGCTGGCTCGACGAATGAAGTCCATTCACGATTCCAACGTGCCTCTTGAAGATCTGGAAACACAGATGGCCAACGTTCGCGAATTTTCTGCCTGGGTCGAAAATCGCTGCGGACAGAATTGAAATCATTCCAGCGTTCAAAAGCTGTAAAATTCATCTCGCAGTACATGCATCGTCTCCTGCTGCCGCTTTGTCACCAATTGTCGGGCGACTTCCGTTTTTGCTTTGGCGGCAGCGAGGTCCTGAGCCATCGCCAGTACTGCCGCAGGAACCTTTTGAATCTCTTCTTCGATATCCAGATCGAACAACCAATCGCCCAATCCTATGTCGCGCCACATGATGCCTTTGCTCGTTTGTTCTGCAAATCGACAAACGATGGCCGGGATTCCATTGCCGACGGCCATGATAGGCGAGTGCATTTCACTGCCGAACAAGGCCGCGCTGCGCACATAGACACTGAGTGCTTCGTTGGTGAGCCAGAACTTGTCACGCCAGACGACGCGCGGCTTCACATCTTCCGGCAGCTCGTCGTAGAGCAGTTCTTTGCCAACCGCCATTTGCGTCATGTCTTCCGGACACAAGAGCACTTTCAAATCTGTTTTGCGTATGACTTGCACGATCGCTTCTCGCAGCGGCGCATGGTCGTGTTCTTTCATCGCTTCATTTCGAGCGTGCTTTTCTGCGTTAAACGGTCGCTTCTTCGCATCGACAATCCAGTAGGGCGTATTTCGAAGTCGCGACAAACAGCAAAGAAATTTTCCATCCTGAAGATCGTTTGCCTTCAGGAATTCTTCAGCCTTTGTGTCATCTCGCAAGTCGCATCCGAAGGCCCCGTCCGGGGCGAATCCCATTACGGGGCAAGTCACGCCCTCTTTCCTGGCATAATCTAATGACACAGAGTCGCGGAAGAAGATGAACCTGGCCTGACCAAGCAGATCTTTGTCGTTGCCGGATAGATACGAACCGTGCGTGATTCCATAGACGCCAAACGGCTTGCCCGTATGTTTGATGTATGCCGCGACATCTTTGGCAGCTACCAATGACGGACCCGAACCGTGCAGCAGAAAATCAGACCATGCAATTGCGTCGTCAAGTTCTGCGTTAGATGCTTTCCCGTCTGATTTAATCGCTCCTTTGATGATCTTCAGTTTGGGAAATCGCTGATGTTCCATCTCAGCAACTTCGGCGGACAGATCTCCCGACGCCCAGAGAATAACTTCCGCTTCCGGAATGTGCTTTTCAATCAACGCGAGCACACCGGGCGTATGAGCGATGTCGCCAATATTCACCACCTGCCACGACGACCGCAACAGAATGCGCGGCGCTCGCCTCGCAGCCGCGCCAAATTGCGTGGCGAATGTTGCAGCAATCGCAGTCTGAAGGAAAGCTCTTCGTTTCATTTGCCTGACTTTCCTATTGCCATTCGACCACTCCTGCTACAAAAGGTCCGCAGCTTACTCAACATGCGACGATTCGACGAAAAGCAGACAGTAAACTGTGTGTGACAAATTTCTTTTCCACCGGAAATCACAATGAACCCAGCAAGGTCCGTATATAATGCTTCTGGACGCTATGCAACTGCCGTAAATTGTACGGCAATTGGGCAACCTCCGCGAGCTTCACGCAGGGGTCTCGACTGCCGTAACATCAGAACTTCCAGCCAGTAAGACTCCTGTCATGATTCGATCGCTATTTTTTTCTGCTGCAATACTGTTTCTTATGTCGACCGGAATTGTCTGGTCACAAGACGAATATCAACCGAAGATCGCGGATGCCTCGAAAGATGCAGAACTCGCCCTGAAAGGATTTCGGCTGCCGGAAAACGTGAAGGGGTCGCTGTTGGCGGCGGAGCCGATGCTGGCGAATCCTGTCTGCTTCACGATCACCAACGATGGTCGGATCATTGTGTGTGAAACCTTTCGACAGGAGTTCGGCGTCGAAGACAACCGCAGCCACATGAACTGGCTGGAAAATGATCTGCAGCTGGAATCTGTTGAAGAACGTGCGGCCATGTTTCGCCGATACATGGGTGATGATGTTCAAAAATGGGCGATCGAACATGAACGTCTGCGAATGCTCACAGACACAGACGGCGACGGCACGCTGGATCGAGACACGCTCTTTGCTGACGGATTCAATGATATCATTGATGGAACCGGGGCTGGAGTCATCGAACACAACGGTGTAGTTTACTATACGTGTATTCCGAATCTGTGGAGCTTCGCTGACACAAACAACGACGGCGTGGCAGATAATTCAAAAATGCTGCATCATGGTTACGGAGTACGAGTCGCATTTCGTGGACATGATTTACACGGTCTGGTTGTTGGTCCTGATGGTCGAATCTACTTCAGTATCGGCGACCGTGGCTACAACGTCATTACGAAAGAAGGCACTCGGCTGAAGCGAGTCGACACGGGAGCTGTGTTCCGCTGTGATGCTGATGGCTCACATCTGGAAGTGTTTGCCTACGGAGTTCGCAATCCGCAGGAACTGGCGTTTGACGACAATGGAAATCTGTTTACCGGGGACAACAATTCCGACAGCGGCGACAAAGCTCGCTGGGTCTACGTTGTCCAGGATGGCGATACAGGCTGGCGGATGTACTATCAGTATCTGGACGATCGCGGTCCGTGGAATCGCGAACGCATCTGGTACCCTTACCGAGCCGACGAAGAGACCTCTGCAGTTCAGCCTGCCGCAACCTTGCCGCCGATTGCCAATCTGGGTGATGGTCCTTCGGGATTGACGTTTTATCCCGGCGTTGGTTTGCCAGATCGCTACAAAGGCCATTTCTTTATGGCCGATTTTCGTGGTACTGCTGGCAACAGCGGTATTCGCAGCTTCACGAATACACCCAAAGGTGCGACTTTCGAGTTGTACGATTCACATGAATTCATCTGGTCGATTCTAGCGACCGATGTTACGTTCGCTCCGGATGCCAGCATGGTTGTCAGTGACTGGGTGAATGGCTGGAACGGTGAAGGCAAGGGCCGACTGTACAAGTTCGCTCATGATGCAGATGCGTCCAATGCCACAGACTCGGCCAGACTGCTCGGTGGAGGCATCAAGAATTCCACCGTTGGCGATCTGGCGGAATTACTGCAGCACGCCGATCGCCGCGTTCGTTTTGAAGCTCAGTTTGAACTTGTGCGCCGCAATGAAATCTCTGAATTGATGACTGCCGTTCGAACTCCGGGCAGCGATGTCGCAAAAACTCATGGCCTGTGGGGCTGCTGGCAGCACGGACTTGCATCTGTCGAAAATGCAAATGCGGTGAATGGATTGCTCTTGGAAATGTTGTCTGATCGGACTAGCTCATTCACCACTGAATTGCAGGCTCAGGCCGTCAAAGTGATGACTGACATCGTTTCGCGCCACGGTTTTACTGCAGTTGCTGGCGAGCTCCGACAGAATCTGACATCGGTTTGCAAAGAGCTGACAAAACGCGATGAGTTGCGACTGGCAGGTTTCGCCGCGACGGCCGTGGGAACACTTGGCACATCGGAAGACGCAAAGTCGCTCTTGACGTTGCTCGATCGAAACAACAATGTCGATCCAGTCGTGCGTCATCAGGCGACCATGGGAATTGTCAAACTTGCAGAACGGCATCCCGGGTTGCTCGAAGAACTCGCCGACTACGGAGGCACTCCAGGACGTCTGGGTGTGTTGCTCGCGATGCGTCGGCACGGTGATCCGGCGATCGATCAATTTCTGAAGGATGGTGATTCATCGCTCGTCGCGGAAGCCGCCCGAGCGATCAACGATGAACCCATTGAAGCCGCTCAGTCGTCACTTGCGGATCTGCTTTCAACGCCCGGGCTTGACGATAACACTTTGCGACGGAGCATGAATGCATGCTATCGCCGAGGACTTGCAGAGGATGCGTCATCCGTGGCACGGATTGCCGGTGGAGTTGGTCACTCGGACGCAATACAAACTGTTGCCGCTCAATTGCTGGCAACTTGGAACAAGCCACAGAATCTGGACACCGTCACAGGCCGTTGGCGTCCACTGCCGGAGCGAGCAGTGGATGGCCTGCAGCAAGCTGTGAGTCCTTATCTTCCGGGTATGTTCGCAGGATCCGCAGAGCTTCGCCAGAAGGCCATCGGCATCGCCACAGAACTCGGAATCGAAGATGTGGTCCCCGCGTTGCAGGCGATTCTGCACGACACGAATATGGATGACACGCTGCGAACCTCGGCTTTTCGAGCGATGGCGAAGTTGTCTTCGGATATTCCTGCAGTTCTTGAATCGGGGCTCAAAGATCCATCGGAATCCGTTCGCCTGGCCGCGATCGAAATTGCGACTCAGCGTGAACCGCAAAACGCGGTACCTCGCCTGAAAGAACTGCTGAACACCGGCAGCCTGAAGGCTCAACAGACCGCCTTGCGGCTTTTGAGTCCAATCCGTACGGAGGAATCTGAGGCTGTGTTACTGATCGCATTTGAACGCCTGAAGATGCAGGATTTTCCGGCAGGAGCAACACTGGATCTGATCAATGCAGCAGAAACTCGCGGCACAGAGGATCTTAAAGCGGCCGTCGCAGGATTTCGAAGGCGACAACAGGAAAATGGAACTCTGCTTAGTCTGTGGAACGAATGTCTGGAGGGCGGCGATATTGAACGCGGCCGAACACTGTTCTTCGGTCGCAGTGCGGCGGCATGTCGACGATGTCACAAAGTTGGAGGTAACGGTGGTGAAGTCGGACCAGATCTGTCCAAAACCGGCAAGGAGAAAGATCGTAACTATCTGCTGGAAGCAATCGTTGATCCGAGCGCGAAGATCGCCAAGGGCTTTGAAACGGTGATCATCGTCACAATGGAAGGAAAGATCCATTCCGGCATCCTGAAGAGCGAAGATGATTCTGTTGTGCAACTGATGACACCAACCGGGGCTTTGATTTCGGTGGCGAAAGACGATATCGACGAACGAGCCAATGGTCAGTCAGGTATGCCACAGGATATCGCAAAGAATTTGACGCGAGCCGAAATCCGCGATCTGGTGGAGTATCTCACAACGTTGCAGTCGGATCCCGCAGCGCCGGCACATGGGAAGCATGAATAGTGTGGATTTCACTGCGAGCTATTCCATCGCCATTTCCATGACCTGATAACCGCTGTTCTGGAATCCAAGGCGTCGGTAAGTCGTCATGGCAATCTCGTTCTCATGTTCAACATAAAGTCGCACGCAGACGGGATTGCAACGCTGTCGGGCGATTTCGATAGAGCGTTCAAACAACATCCGAAAAACTCCCGCCCCGCGCTTCGCAGGTAAAACATACACGCTCTGGAGCCAGATCATCCAGCCGTTCCGCCAATCACTCCATTCGCGAGTGAGCATGATTTGCCCGATCACACCAGATTCGTCCTCGGCAACAAAATACTGAACTTCGTCGCCAAGCGTGAAGCCATTCCGAACACCATTTACGACAGTGTCTCGATCCAGAATCTTGTTCTCTGTTTCCATGGCCAGACAACAATTGAATTCCGAAATCAACGCAATATCGTCAGGTGATGCTGCTCTGGTGAAGACATTCATCGTGTGTTCCTTTCTTAATTCACGATCTTGAACAAGGATTTGCTTTATACGGAATCTTCTCTGCGGAGTTACCTTCTTTTCGAAACGCGCGAGGTACATTCCTGGTGTGTATTCATAGAAGTCGGCGGAGCGAATTGTTTCCGGGCATGACCGAATTCGAACAATGAACTTCATCGCAAATGTCAGATTTAGCGAGCAGATTCGTCATTGAACCGGACACCGCTGAAGAGCAAAGGTTTTAAGAAACTGGGGGCGTGAATGAACTCCGCGAGAATCTCCTAAGTCAATAGAACTCTTGTACCTCCGTAGGGATGTTCCCAGTTAAAACTTTCAATGCTGCAGGTTGACAGACGAAGAATGCCTCGACATAGTGTGGCTTGGTTTAGTCGCGTGCGAAATGGTTTCTTGCTCAGGGCCGAGTTAAGAAGACCGTTGTGCACTGTTCGACTTCCTGTAAGGTATGTTTAAGTGGTAATCACAGAGGTTCGGATTAAGCTTGTTTCTGACGTCGATGATCGATTGCGTGCGTTTTGTTCCATCACGATCGATGAGGCATTCGTTGTCAGAGATCTGAAGATCATTCAGGGACAACGTGGATATTTCGTTGCGATGCCAAGTCGCAAACTCACTGAAAAATGCGCTCGCTGTTCCGCCAAGAATGAAGTCCGAGCACGGTATTGTTCGCACTGCGGTGCGCCCCTTCCACCGGCACCTGAAGCAGACCCACAGGCCGGTCGCAGCAGGATGTTTGCGGATATTGCGCATCCTATCAATGCGACGTGTCGAGACCAGATCGAGAAGGCCGTATTGAACGCCTTTGAAGAAGAAAAGATCAGATCGAAGCAACCGGATTATGTCTGCCGATATGACGACATGGACGACTCGATCGCTCGAACCGGACCATAAGCCGACAGATCCGGATGACCTTTGACCGTGTGACTGGCGCAATTAGACATCCAGACCAAGCATGCGCATCAGTTCAATGGCATTGCTGCGCTCGACAACGCCCTCGCGTAGTGTGTAATCGAATGTCATCTGGCCCTCTGCGATCTTGTCTTCGAAGTGCTTATTGACCGCCTGATCAGACATCGACTCCGCAATTCTTGTCAAAGCCAGATCGTGCGTCGTGACAATTCCCAGTGCATGGCGAGCGACCAGCGACCGAATCACAGCTTCCGCACCGCGACGGCGATCGTGTGAGTTCGTGCCGTTCAGGATTTCATCCAGCAGAAACAAGACAATGCGTGGCTGTTCGGTCAGATCAACCACCGTTTTCAGACGCCGCACGACTGTGAAAAACAGCGATCGCCCTTCCTGTAGTGAATCGCTCACTCTCATCGCTGTTGCCAGCTGAAACGGATACGTGCGAAAACTTTTTGCTCTTACGACAGAGCCACACAGCGTCAGGACAACACTTGCACCAAGACTGCGAAGAAACGTACTCTTGCCAGACATGTTGGAACCACTGATCAACAACAAAGGCTTATCGCTCGTCAGCGAAACACTGTTCCGCACGCAGGCGGATTCCTTCAGTAACGGATGACCGACCAGCTCAACAATCAGTTCAGGCTGAGTATCGGAAATGACGGGCAGACAGTCGTTGGGATGATCGAAACAGTACCCAGCCACCGAAAGTGATGCTTCCAGACATGCCGTTGTTTCCAGCCAGTCGGCGACATCCCGACCATGTTTCAGTCGCCATCGTTCGAGCAAGAACGTCAGCAAAACAAACAATCCACAGGCCCACGCAATCGGAGCGAAAAACTGATTCCGTGTGGCATTATTGAGCCATTGCGTCAGCTGACTTAAACGTCGAATGGCCTGCGAGGCCGTTTCGGACTCGGAATGAAACCGATTCTGCAAATCCCGAATCGCCGGTTCATCCACAGAATGCCTCTCAAATACATCCATCACGAGGCCGAATTGTCGCAATGCTGAATCGACATTATCCATTTGCTGCGCTACCGATTTGATCTGCCGGCGTGTCATGCTGATTGCCGGAGCCTGCAACAGGATCACCAGCAGCAACATTTTCAGCGACAGGACTTCCATCAGCACAAGGATGATGACGGGAATGGCAAGGATCCCGATCAGCAGAGACCAGGCCACAATCCACCATGGCATCGGCTGCGCAGATTCCTGAACCCACTCCATCAGCAAGCGTTCTGCGGTCTCCCATTGCACAGAATCAGGAACACATGCCAGTGATTCCCGCAGCGCCAGTTCGTTCTTCAACCCCTGCGCGCGAGCCTGCCGCAGTCGAATGGTGTCACCGTCGCTGATCGTTTGCAGCCATTCTGCCAGTTTCCGGCGACCAGGCTGCGTACGACATTCGTTGAGCAATTGAAAAAGCGAACCGGGCCCGAAAACATCCAAATCCTGCGTCCACGGATGGAGATCGTTCACAAATTCCGCACCATTGGAAACGTCCGCTCCGAATTCACGATCCAGTCGTCGGAGTCGGCTGGCGTGAAACCCACTCACAGCCTGAACGCGTTTTAGACGTTTGATACACGTTTGATGAAACGGCAACAGTGAGAAAAACAAACCCGCAGGAATTGTAATCCACCACCACGAAACGTAATCAGGCTCGCCCAGACACAGAATCGCCAGCCCGACAGCCATGACAAAGATGGCCACTCGAATGCGGACGAAACGCTGGTCTCGCCGCGTCAGTTTATTATTCAGCACTGCCATGGCGTCGATCCTCGCCTGATAGGCAGCGCGAGGATCGGTTACGGTCTTGTCAGTTGCCGAGGCGGGAGTATAGAGATAGGGTGCCGACATGAGGGCTTCTGTTGAGCAGGATAGGCACTACTGCCGTTCTGCGAGCTTGAAAAGGTGTGCATCGCTGCGAACGTATAAAGCCCCATTTGCAGCACCCGGGCTACAGAGAATTTTCTCGGCGAGATCGAGTTCTGAAATGATGATACCTTTGTCTTTTTCCGGCTTCACAACAAAAGCATTACCGTCTTCGTTGAAGAGATAAAGATAACCGTTCGCCGTGATCGGTGTACTACTGAATGCACCACGCAACCGAAGTTGCCACAGTCGTTCGCCGGTCGACGTGTCACCAGCCGAAAGCACTCCGGAACTGTTCAGCGCGAAAGCCATGCCGTCCACAACGACGGGGCTTGCCGTCCCCGGGCTGATGGTTGACGTATTCCAGAGCTGATCAAACGTATTGCCTGCAGCAGGACGAATGGCCGTCAATCCGTTTGAGGGTATAACAATTGATCCTGCATGGACAGTCGCCGACGGAATCGTCGATGCACCCTTATCGAAGTCCCACACAATCGTACCAGAGACTGGATCCACCGCCGTAAGCCCCTTGGATGACTGCAAGAGTACGAGAGCCGGTTGATTGTCAGTAGCCTGCAGTATCGAAGGTGAAGTCCAGTTAGCGGCGCGCGGGCGAGTGATCTGCCAGATCGTGGCGCCAGATTCAACATCAACTCCACAAGCGAAGGCTTCGGCATCGCTTTCAACCTGAACGACGACAGTGTTTCCCACAACCACCGGGGATGATGACATTCCAAGGCTGTTGCTGGCGTTCGGAAATTCACTGCCAAATCCACGCAGCCATTGCAGATTTCCGTGCAGATCCAGGCAGATCAGATCGTTGCTGGAAAAGAACGCGAACACGCGTTTGCCATCACTAGCCATGGTCGGTGTCGCGTTGCACATTTTGTCATGAGTTAACGTGCGTCCCGTGGCGATAAACTGGCGTTCCCATTGTTGCCTGCCATTCGCGACATCAATGCTGATGACATGCAGCCGGTCCTGTGTGTATCCGGAACTCGCAGAAACGAAGACCTGCTCACCCACCACGATCGGACCAGAAAGTCCTCGCCCTGGAAGTTCCGCCTTCCATGCAATTGTGTCGCCGCTCAATTCCGTCGGCAGTGATTCGCCTGCGGCGACAGAGTTTGCCGCGTTACCGCGAAACTGTCTCCAGTCGGCAGCGTTCAACGTTGAAACGAAACCCGCCACTATGATCAAACATGCCACGTTCAGTCTCATTGTTGAACTCCTGATTTGATTTCACTTCGCGCGGTAATTGTGGCGGGCAGAATGGCTGAGCCCGTGCTGTTGCAGACGCGGATCTGGAACTGGTAACGCTGAGCCCAGTCCTGCGTTTGTTCGTTCTGGCAGATCTTGAACATCAACATGTTCTTACCTGCTCTTAACGTCACGGGTACGCGATACTGGTCCAGCTGTGAACTGCGATGATACTCTTCTCGTTCGAAAACCAACTTACCGTTGACCCACAACTTCCATGAGTTCGGTGTACCCAGACGAATTTCGACTTGCTGATCTTTGTCACTGGTCCATGTTGTCGTTGCATACATCAGCGAGCCTTTGTAGTTCTCGATCTGTTTGGCGATATCGACAACGCCATAATCGTCCGTCGTGACAATCGGCTGCCATTTTACTTTCGCCAGCTGACCGTCATATTCGGCCTGAGAATCCGGATCTTTCCCCGCGTTCACCTCCAGTTCCGGACCGAATGCGGTCGCAAATCCTTTACCTTCTTTATTGTCAAAAGGTCCGACAATCGACCACTGCGAAAGAAACCCGAAGTGCCTTTGAATATCCACTTCTTCTTTATTGGCACGTAGTGCTTCTGCGATCGTTTTTACCTGATCTTCATGCACCGCTCCTGTGAATGCCTTGCGATACAATGGTATCGACTTCGAGGCATCCTCAACGCTGCTGGCTTCCTTAATGAGTCTGGCAACGGCGTCACGGCGAAACTCCGGACTGGCATCCAGCAGCATGTCTGGAATCAATCGGTCCTCGACACTGGCGTCGGAGCGTTTGAGCGTTTCATAAACCAATCGTCGCGCGAAGGGTGACTGATTTTGATCACGAACAAAGGCTTCAAGTTTTTTTTGTGGCAACTTGCGCCCTGCTGTGGCCTCCGCATCTGAAATCTGTTCGAATGCATTCCGCAACCAGTTGACCGCTAACGGACTTGCATCCTGAAAGCCGTTCAAGATTGGCAGCAGTGACTCTGATCCTGCCGTCGCGAGTTGCTGGACAGCCTTGCGAGCAGCTGCGGAATCCACAGCACCTGGCTGGACAGCTCGAAGCGCTTTAATGGCGTCGGCGGAGTCGTCAGCCCGGACGGTGGTGGAGGACGTCGACAAAACGAGCAAAGCAGCGATAAGAATTCGCATGAGAAATTCCTTGCAGGACGGGACTCCAGTCCCGTGCTGTTCCGTTCTGAACAGGTCAGGACGGGTCTGGAGTCCCGTCCTACAAAAAGTGCTACCGATGGCTGGAGTCAGTCAGCTGGCACTCTACCAGATCTGAATACGCTCTGCCTTCGGCTTGAACAGCTTATCTTCCGGCTTCACATCGAATGCTTCATAGAACGCATCCAGATTCGAAATCGGCCCATTCGCGCGAAAGCTGGATGGAGAATGCGGATCGATCACAAGGCGTCGAATGAGTT
The DNA here is from genome assembly GCA_031429275.1 of Planctomycetota bacterium. Classification (GTDB taxonomy): domain Bacteria; phylum Planctomycetota; class Planctomycetia; order Planctomycetales; family Planctomycetaceae; genus SXXK01. The sequence continues at coordinate 12,396 of JANOZG010000653.1, read as the reverse complement.
CATCTTCGCGGTACTTGCGTCGCCAGATCTGTGCCCAGCTCAGGAAGAATCGTTGAGCCGAGGTATGCCCATCAATCACCGGGCCGTCTTTTCCTCCTAATGACATGCGGTACGCTTTGTAGGCGATCGCCATGCCACTCAGGTCGGCGATATTTTCGCCCAATGTCAGTTTGCCGTTGAGTTTTCTGCCGGGCAATGGTTCGTAGGCTTCAAACTGACTTACGAGCTGTCCTGTGAGCTTATCAAATGCTTCACGATCCGCTTCAGTCCACCAATTCTGAAGATTGCCGTCACCGTCATACTTGCTGCCTTCGTCATCAAAGCCGTGGCTGATTTCGTGCCCAATGACAGCACCAATTCCGCCGTAGTTGGCTGCATCATCGGCTTTCGCATCAAAGAATGGCGGCTGCAGAATGGCGGCTGGGAAAACAATCTCATTCATGCTCGGATTGTAATATGCGTTGACAGTCTGAGGCGTCATGCCCCATTCCTTTCGATCCACCGGCTTGTGAAGACGATCCAGTTGCCGATGATGCTCAAACATTGCCGATCGCTGCATATTGCCCAGAAGATCGTCGGCTTTGATTTCAAGTTTCGCGTAATCACGCCACTCGTCCGGGTAACCAATTTTTGTCGTGATCTTGTGCAGCTTGTCGAGAGCTTTTTTCTTCGTAACATCAGTCATCCATTTCAGCTCGTGGATGCTGGTTTCGTAAGTCTTCATCAGGTTCGCGACAAGCTCATCCATACGACGGCGCGATTCCGCAGGAAAATGCCGCTTCACATACAGCTGTCCCAGTGACTCTCCCAACACGCCAAAATCACCGGCTCCGGCACCAGCAGTGGCATCGACAGCTCGTTTCCAGCGTGGTTTTTGCTCGGGAATACCAGCGATCGTGCGATCATGTAACTCAAAGTGAGCATCAACGAAGGCTGGTGTAAGATATTCGGCTGCGGCATCCAATAATCGAAATCGACAATATTGCTGCCAGGTTTCAACCGGCGTTTCAGCAACAATCGTCTCCAGTGCCGTGAAGAAGCTCGGCGTTATCACGTTGATCTCTTTGAGATCCTTCACTCCCGCCGCTTCGAAGAAAACAGCCCACGGCAACTTCGCGGAAACGTCTGTCAGTTTTGAAACGACAAAGAGGTTGTACCGTTTTTCCGCATCGCGAAGTTCAGTTCGTGACCACTGGGCCTTCGCCAAAGCGGTCTCTAGTTTCAGGATGTCTTCAGCTGCGGAATATCCTCCCGGCAATTCAGCCAGTTTGAACAGCTCGGCGATATATGCCTGAAGAGCGAATCGAGCTTCGGCGTACTTTTCACCTTTCTCGAGGTAGTAGTCGCGATCTGGCAACGTCGTTCCTCCCTGCGAAATTGCGGCCAGGTAACGTGATGAGTTTTTGTCGTCAGTGCCAATCCCAAACCCAAACGGGCTGCCGATACCGACGACGTTGGAACTACCGAAGTATCGAATCACATCGTCAGTCGTCGCTAACGAATTGATGGCATCCAGCTGAACTTTCAGAGGTTCAAGCCCCTTCCTGGCGATCGTCTCTTCATCCATAAAGCTGCGATAGAAGTCGCCAACTTTGTGGCTGTTCGCATCGGTTGGATTCTTGACGGACTCCTCAATGATCGCTCTGATGTTGTCGCGAGCCGCATCATCCAGAGCTGTAAAAGATCCGTAGTTCGATTTGTCCGACGGAATTTCCGTGGACAACAACCAACGCCCGTTGACGTGCAGAAACAAGTCGTCCTGCGGCCTGACAGATTTGTCGAAGCCATCCGGATCAATCCCCGAATCCAGTTTTCCGTCCTGTGCTGCTGCGAGGCGACTCGCCATCGACAGGATCAAGAGTGTAAACACCAGACAGAAACTGCCTCGCAGGCGCGTGATACAAGTATTCGTCATCAAAGCTCGCTTCCATACAAAAATCGGGAAAGACACTGACTGTCATCCACAGACATTCATTCATCAGGCTCTGCATTCTCGCGAAGCTACGGAGAATTTCCAGTCATGCTGTGTTTGCGAGTCAACCTACAGTTCACGCCGCCAGCGTTCGGGAACGCCCGCGAATGCGGCCTGATACGTTCCCTCCAGTGGAACCATGACGTGTCGCGGAGGTCGCAGGAACAGAGGCATATCAGGCAGCGGCTTGCCGACAGCGACGGGCTCAATAAACGCCTGTCTTTCGAGCCCGCCTGTATAAGCCACCATTGTGAGAAGTTCACCCGGTGGCAGTACAAACTGCTCACCGTTTTCATCAATGTCGTCCCAAATCGCAGCGTGAATCCCCTGAGGATCACGGAGACCGGGCGGCAACACATCAATGATCAGCAGGTGGATTCCCGCATTCAGAAGTTCATAGGTCTTATTGACGAACGACTGCAAAGCATGGCGACTTGACTTATTTCCCGGCGAAACGATTTCAATGATCGCCACGACGTCATCACCACTGCGGTGCCGAATCACAACACGGTTACGTTTTTGAGCGTAGATTTCAACTTCCGCCTTCTTCGTGAATCGTGTCTTTGGCATAGCAGTTAATACGCCGCCAATGCTGGAGGTTTCAGAATCGCCACCGACCTGGTCATCATCGTCAGGATTCGATTCCATATTGCCGAGCGCCACGACGTCAGGGCCGAGTCCACCGGTAATCTGTTCCGCCATCGCGTAGTATTCCGTTGGCAGCAAGCCTTCGTTCAATGATCGCTTAATCGTAGAGATCCATTCATGATGAAAATCATGAAACGTCCCGGCAATCACCCTGGTCCAATCGTGAACAGGCATTCGAAACTCCTTGATCGGCACAAAGAAAACGGCAGCCGCATTCTAACGAGAGAACTCTTGCCTTCACAGTGGCGATTCCTGCAATTGGTTAGCCTCGCAATTACGACGAACAGCCACCGCCAGAACAGCCACTGCTGCCAGAACACGACTGTCCCTGCAACGATTTATTCCATGGCATTTTGGCAATAATCATGCCGATGCCACAGGCGTTACTCAGCCCCGCGAACGTCAGACTTGCTCCCAGAAGACCGGGGATAATCAGAAACCATGGATTGCTAATGGCCAGCAAAGTGCCCGTGACAATCGTCAATCCGACAAAGATGCGAACCTGACGTTCCAGCGACATCCTCTTCTTCGTACCACGATTGACAGGCAAGCCGGCTGCGAGCCATGCCATGGTGCCGCCTTCAATGTTAACGACATTGTCAAATCCTGCTTTGACGAACGCTTCACATGCCTGAGCCGAACGACCACCAGATTTGCAGATAATGTATAGAGGCTCCCGCGATCGTTCACCCCTGGACGCCATAATCAACTCAGGATTCAGCGTATCCAGCGGAACGCAGAGCGAGCCGACAGCATGGACCTGATAAAACTCCAATCGAGTCCGGACGTCGATCATATCGAATCCGCCCTTCTTGCTGAGCGGTGCAAACTCCTGACACGAAATTGTACTAAACATGAATTCAGTTCCTGAATGATTGACGAAGCGCCAGGCCGAATTAAGTTTCGTGAACTGAGGAACATGCAGGTTCCTGCAACTTTTCGGACTGGTTCGCCGGTCACGGAGAATTGTACCAACCGCAGTCGAGGATTCAGCGGCGGGCTTTGTTGTTTTTCGCGGAAGATACAGCATCGACCGCCGCGAGGTCCCGCTCCAATGGACTCAAAATCTTCCAATCGCCGGCAGTCAGTCCTTCCAAAGTCAATCTGCCGATTCGCGTCCGCAGGAGTCGCAGCGTCGGATGTCCAATTGAGGCCGTCATGCGTCGCACCTGACGGTTTTTGCCTTCGATCAATTCCAGAGCAATCCAGCAATCAGGGACATTCTTGCGAAATCGAATTGGGGGGTCCCGCGGCGCAATTTCCGGCTGCGGATCCAACATCCGCGCGCGACACGGCAATGTTCGACGCCCCTGAATTACCAAGCCTGCCGCCAGTTGCTCAAGACTCGCCGCCTCGGGAATACGTTCCACCTGCACCCAGTATTCGCGTTCATGAGCATGCCTGGGCTCCAGCAGTCGCGCATTCCATATGGGTTCATCACTCAAAAGCAACAAACCTTCAGAATCGGCATCCAAACGACCAATCGGATAAACGCTCTTCGGAAATCCAAACTCGGACAGCGGACGATTTGGCGAACCATCCGGAGTGAACTGCGAAAGAACTCCATAAGGTTTATGAAAGGCGATCAGCATGCGTCATTCATGTTTCCGTTGCTTCGATAGCATCGAATGAGGATCTTCCGAAGAACACATCGAGCGACCTCGTCCGCCGTTTGTCCATTTTTCGCCGCAACCATTTGACAGCCTGTCTTTTGCTGAACTAGAACTTGCCGGTGTTGGCCCAGACATTTCTCACACGAGTCAGCCAAGTATCTACGAGCCAGCCATTTAGAATTTGGGATAGGATTCCGGCCTGTCACGGTGTTCCATGAACATTGGAATTCTTCGACAGAAGCCAGCCGGAAAGGCTATCCCAGCATTACAGAAGTCTGATCATTCCCCCGTAAAGATCAACCAGGAAAGCTGAACATGAAGAATATTTTGAAGTCGAACATTTTCGCGATCGCTCTCAGCATCGCACTCCCAGCCTTAGCGACCGACGCAGTAGCTCCCGTGAGAATGGGATGCGGGGCCATGACGTTTGACACCGTTCCTGGCTGGGGACTTGGCGAAGACGGCAAGTCTGTGCTTGGCGGAACTCATGGCAGCGTCGTGATCGACAACGCTGGGAATATCTACACCAGCGCAAACCTTGGAGTTTTCGTTTTCTCACCGGACGGCAAAGTCGTGCGTCGTTTTGTCGGTAACGAATACTCAAATATTCACGACATGGAAATCCGGGATGAAGCCGACGGTGAGTTCATTTACGGAGCTCGAAACGCTAACGCAGAGGGAATCAAATTCCATGCCGAAACTGGAGACATCGTACTGAAACTGCCGTTTCCCAAAGAGTCTGGTTTGGAACTGCAAAAATTTAGCCCAACCGCTATCACTGTGGCACCAAACGGCGACATCATCCTGTCAGATGGTTACGCCAGCAACTACATCTTCAAGTTTGACAAAACCGGCAAATACCTGATGCACTTCGGCAGCAAGGGAAATGATCTGAAACAGTTCAACACAGCGCATGGCATGACGCTGGATACTCGCTATGAGCCAGCTCGCCTCCTGATTTGCGATCGCAACCACGAACCAAAGGGTCGACTGTTGCACTATGATCTGGATGGCAATTTCATTGAAGAAGTCATCACAGGTTTGGGAATGCCGACATCCGTTGCGATTCAGGGCGACTTTGTGTCGGTGCCCGACTTGCAAGGCCGCGTTGTGATTCTGGATAAGAGCAACCGGATCATCTCGGTTCTCGGTCACAATCCTGATCCAAAGCTGGGCGGCAGTTACAACGTGCCTCAGGAACAATGGAAAGAAGGCATCTTCAGCGGAACACACGGATCATACTGGGACAAAGACGGCAACCTTTATGTTCAGGACTGGAACGTCTCCGGCCGCCTGATGAAGCTTGTGCGCGTCAAATGATCTGAGATCGGCGCTTTCGGAACCTCCAGCGTGTCAGAAGAAAAATTGACACGCTGGAAGCGGCCATCTCTTAAACGTTTGCCTAGGAGTTCACGGCCTCGGTGTAGTACCACTCGTTCGATTTCGACTGGATTTGGTCGGCTGGCGTTCCTTCCTTCCAGGTACCCGGAGCTGTTTTCCCCTCATTGTAGAGGGATTCCATTGGTTCCCAGACGACATCCACTTTGTCTGTGAACAAATCGCCAATTAACAAGTCCGTAACGGTTCCCTGGAGATCCGGGAAGGTTTTGATGAAACGGCCAAAGTTGAATCCGTCGTAGTACTCACAAACAAGACGCCGCATGCGGTCGATGCCTGCATTCAAGTCCGGTCCCCATTTGCCGAGTTGGGCCTCCGACAGATCGTTATTCATGAGCCCTTCAACAACGGCGTCCGCTGCCATTTGACCAGACTTGAGAGCAAGCAGCACGCCGGACGAATACAGAGGGTCAAGAAATCCAAACGCATCGCCAACCATGACATAACCGTTGCCGGAAACTTTTGTCGATCGATAAGAATAGTCACGAGTCGCGTGATAGCCAGAGACACGTTTCGCTCCAGCGATACGTTCTTTCACCGCAGGACAGGCTTCCAGTTCTTCATTGTAAACCTCTTCATGGGTTCCTCGACCTTTGAACAGATAATCGAAAGGCGCCACGATCCCGATGCTGACTCGGTTGTTATGCAGCGGAATATTCCAGAACCAGCCGTTCTTGCTCTCCGTCTGCAGCACGACAGTCGCGCCTTCATTTTTGCCGGTGTCTCGGTAGGCTCCTTCCCAATACGTCCAGATCGCACCCTTGTTCAAAACCGGGTCCCATACGCGGAGCTTCATCCGATTCATCAACATGCCGCTTTGGCCACTGGCATCCACGACAACTTTCGCGTTGACCTGCTCAATCGTGCCGTCGGGCTTCTGTATCTTGATGCCTGTCGCACGATCGCCATCGAATAGCACATCCAGGACACGAACGCCCTCATTTGCATCGACGCCGTGCTCGCGGGCGTTGTTGAGCATCATCATGTCGAATTCGCTGCGTTCGACCTGCCACGTCTGTGAGCATTCATGCGGCTTGTTGTCGTGGAAGTAAAACGGAGCTGACTGTTTTCCGTTCGCGCTGACGAACTGGACGCTGTGCTTGTGAACAAAATGACTGGCCCGCATTTTTGGGAGCATGTTTAATCGCTCAAGAACCCAGTAGGTTTCTGGAATCAGCGATTCGCCAATGTGATAGCGAGGAAAAGTCTCGCGTTCGAACAAGCGGACTTTGTAGCCCTTTTGGGCGATGAGTGTCGAAGCCGTGGAACCTGCCGGTCCGCCACCAATCACCGCAACATCAGTCTCTGAAACAGATTGCACTTTATCGTTCGACATGCCAAACCTCCTCATTGGTGATTAATTCAGCCGAGCGGGGAATGTGAATCCCCGGATCCTCGCGGGATGCCCGGGAATCAGGGGACTCACGTCCCCCGCTCGCCAAACAATTTCCTTAATTCCACGCCATCGCCCCTTTACTTTAGACCGCCCCACAACACTTGTCCAGACAAGTATTGTCGGAACGTACGACATGTCGATCGAAAGACTGTCCGAAAATCGCCGTCAAATCGTTCACGGCGCATACAAAAAGACGCTCAAGTCCATGACTTCAGCGTCCTTCGTTATGATTCATTGGGTGGAATTTCGCTGCAAAATCAGCGATCCCCAGCTAAAAACCCTGTTCGAGTTTTTTCTTTTCGGCAGCCTGCTTGCGAGCAGCCTCAACCTGATTCGTGAGCTTAAACTCCGGACCGGCCGGGAAGTACTGCACATCGTCGGTCAGGTAGTCCGGCGATGGCAGGGTTTGCCCGCCGATAGTCGTCTGACATCCGGACAGGAGGGCACTTGAAGCAATCACTGCAACAAGCGTCAACAGAATTCCGGGTCGTCCTTCGATTGTCTTCACGGATCTTACCTTCGTTCGACTGTGACAACTCGGTCGGCAAATCACCAACCGATGACGATCGCTGGCCGCATTCGGCGCGTCTCGTTCGTCCTTGGTATTCATCGGCGTTGCGTCTCGTTAGATTTCATAGAATCGTTGTCATCGTTACATCTTTTCTCTGGCTGGTTCTGAGATTGACTATGCATCGGCAAAAGCTGCCGAATCAGAACTCCGTCGATTTCTCCGAAGTCGGCACCAGAGCTGTTCGAAACCCGGGCAAGCCATCAAACAGAAAGCCTATCAGCCATGCTCATCGCCGGTATCCAAACCGATGTCGTCTTCAAAGACATTCATGCCAACCTGTCCGCTCTGGAAACACATGTGAGGGCGGAAGTTGCGTGCGGTACACAACTGACAATCTTTCCGGAATGCTTCACGACCGGCTACTGCTTCGATTCGCTTGATGAAGCGATGACGTTTGGAGAATCGGTTCCCGGCCCCACAACGAATCGTATCACGTCGATCTGCAAGGAACTCAACACATTCGTCGTCTGTGGGATGCTCGAAAAATCCGGCTCGCAGCTGTTCAACACCGCCGTGTTGATCGGACCTGAAGGACTGATCGGAAGTTATCGCAAGGTCCACTTGCCGTATCTTGGTGTTGATCGTTTTACAACTCCGGGTGATCGACCATTCGAAGTGTTCGAAGCTGTCGGCGTACGCATCGGCATGTTGATCTGCTATGACGGCGCGTTTCCGGAAGCATCTCGCGTTCTCGGGCTGCGTGGAGCTGACATCATTCTCTTACCCACCAACTGGCCTCCCGGTGGCGCGTATATGGCAGAATTCTCAATCAACTGCCGTGCCATGGAGAACGGGGTCTACTTTGCTGCCGTCAATCGCATCGGTTTCGAAAACGGATTCTCGTTCATCGGCAAGAGTCGCATCTGCAGCCCAGTCGGCGCTACGATGGCAACCATCGACAATGACGCAGCCGGTATCCTGCGAGCAGAAATCGACCCCGTGGCAGCTCGCACGAAACGCATCGTGCGCGTTCCCGGAAAGCATATGATCGATCGCATGGCGGATCGCCGTCCGGAAATGTACGACGCGATCTGCGAACCGCATAGCCTGAAGCGACCGGGGCATGAGGTCTCATGATTTAAGAGACTTCGCATTAAGCGGAGAGCAATTGTCTGAATGCGTAGTGGAATTCGCCAAAATTCCATCTGCACGGGATTTCTGGTGAAATCCACTACGTCAGTTTTCTTCGAAATACAGTTATGGCTGGCGAAGGAGCCACTCGTGCTCGAAAGTCCATACGCGAGTCCACAGGCCGCAGATAACGCACCCAAGCCCAGAAAATGGTTGCCGATTACACTTTGGGAGTTTTTTGCGATCTGTGCGATCGTCGCCATACTCTTCGCCCTCTTGTTACCATTCAGGCGTAACATTACGCCTGCAGTGCACAGGACTCAATGCAAGGACAACCTCAAGCAGATCGCTCTCGCCCTGCACAACTACGCCGATGCCTACGGTTCCTTGCCACCCGCATATTCCGTGGATCCCAGCGGTAAACCGCTTCATAGCTGGCGTACATTGATCCTGCCCTATCTTGAACAACAAGCCCTGTATAACACGATCGACCTTTCGAAGCCGTGGAATCACCCAGCGAATTCCAAAGCATTCAAGACGCAGCTTTCAATCTATCGCTGCCCTGCTTCCGAACTGCCACCAAGTTACACCACTTATCTTGGCAGCATCGGCGAAAACTCGTGCCTGCATCCAACGAAGCCGAGACCATTTTCTGAAATCACCGATGGCACTTCGAACACGCTGATGGTTGTCGAATTCCCGAATGAATACGCAGTTCATTGGATGTCGCCGTTCGACGCTGACGAAGACATGATTCTTGGAATCGCCTCCCTCGGCACACTCGCTCACTCCGGCGGAACACAAACGGCCCTCGCCGATGGCAGCGTGCACTACTTTTCAAATGAAGTCACAACTGATGTACTCCAGGCACTCACCACGATTGCTCAGGACGACCGCGTTGGCGATTTCTGAACATTTGCATTTATACGGTAGCTGTTACGTGCCCGTGAACAGACGCGACAATCGATCTGAGATCTTCGAAATGACGGCGACGGCGATGGCGGATGTGATGGGCGAGACATGAACAAACGGGCTCATAGTGCCTCGTTCCAAGGCTCCAGCCCTGGAACGCACTCATGCTTAAAAATCAGCCCCGTAATTTGAGATAACTGCAAGCCGATTCGAACACGTCTGCGATCGATCATGGATCGGCGATGTCATCCATACTGTGCATATTCATCCGACTGGTGTACCGCAGCACGGTTTTTGTTGCTGGATGATTGGACCGCACGTCGGCATCAAGATACAGATCAAGAATCGTGGCACCCGGCGTGCGTCCCAAAAAACGAATGATCGGTCGCGAAGTTGCTTTCTTTTTTCGGGATCCCAGGTCATCCTTCACTTTGCGTCAGGTTTCCGAAAACCACCGCTGTCGGACAGGCCATCAATATGATCTGCCCGCGAATGGCGCGAATGAACGCGAATCCTTTTCTGCCGTTATTCGCGTCAATTTGCGAGATTCGCGGGCAAACGCCTCGCAGGCACAAATCAGATATCGTTGGCTAGCGTCATTCCGCTCAAGACCTCAGACGAGAATACGAAAATGTTGCTTAGTGAACTCACATGGCCCGAGGTGGCTGGACTTTCCAAAGACACGCCGGTGCTGATTCCCATCGCGGCACTGGAACAACATGGACATCATTTGCCAGTCTACACCGACAGCATGTTGCTGGGAGAAATCGTGCGTCGAACAGAAGCTGCGATGCATGATCAGATTCTGCTGACTCCGCTGATGTGGCTGGGGAATTCTCACCACCACATGGATTTCCCCGGCACCATGTCCGCACCACCACGCGTCTATCTGGATCTGTTGGTTGGTCTGCTCGACAACATGATCTTTCACGGATTTAAGCGGCTGTTTCTGATCAACGGACACGGCGGCAACGATGTTCCCGGCAAGCAGGCAGTCTTTGAAGTACGGCAGAAATATCGCGATCGCAAAGATTTGCTGCTGCTGTTTTCCACGTACTGGGGACTAGGCGATGAAGCCGTCACGGGAACCAGCCAGTTTACGCAGCACGAAATGGGACACGCCTGCGAATGGGAAACATCGATGATCCTGCGCATCGCTCCGCAACTAGTCAAAGACTACAAGACACTCGCGGAAGTCAAACACGGCAATCCATTTCTTCCGGCTTCGCGCGGTTGGATTACGAAGGATCGCACGGTGCCCGGCCATATCGGATCGCCTCATTTGGCATCCGCAGAAAAAGGCGAAACGCTGTTTGCGACCTTCAGCAATGGCGTGCAGAAAATGCTGCGTCGAGTTATTCAGTGGGATGGTCAATCCTGGGAGGGATGAATGGGCTCAGCGAGCACTGACAGAAATAACCGGCTATTTGATTGAGCATCTGGATGGTTTTCATACGGGCATGTTTCTGACATCGATTCGCGATTTCAACTACGCCGGTTTGCGTGCCGACAACGGAGAAATCGTGGGCTGCCAGATGTATCTGCCGATGCCCGGCACCAGCGCTACCACTGCAGACTTCTTCACGCCGCTCAGTCATCATGTGGAGAACATGTTTCTGGAAGGAAAAACGCCCTATCCTGTCGAACGCGCTCTGCTAACGTCCGGTATGGTGATCGGGGGCGTCGAGTCGCTGTTCAACGGTGGAATGCCTTTCGTGACAGACGACATGGCGATCAGGTACTCAGCTCCCGAGCAATCCATGTTCTGGCGAGTCTAAACTTACACCGCTGTCCTTGCAGACCTGGCTGTGCAGACCTGAATCCTTGTGTATCATCTATCCATTGAACTCGTCTTTCATGAAACCCAAGCAGCCCTCGGGAGTACTCTGTATGTTGAAGTTCCGGTCATCGCATTCTGTTGCCAAAGTTTTGGTCGTGAGCCTGATGATAGTCAGCGCATGCACATCAAGGGCTGACGATATCAAACCTCTGCGTGCGCTACTTGTGTTGGGTGGATGCTGCCACGACTACAATACTCAAAAGGATCTGCTGTCGAAGGGAATTTCTGAACGAGCGCACGTTGAAGTCGTCATTGCCTACGACAAGGATACATCCACTGCGCACCTGAATCCGGTTTACGAAAACGCCAACTGGGCGGAGGGATTCGACGTTATTATCCACGACGAGTGTTCATCGGACGTCAAAGATCTGGCGATCATCGATCGTATTCTGGAACCGCATCGACAGGGTCTTCCGGCCGTGCTTCTGCATTGCGGCATGCATAGCTACCGCAGCGAAGGTTATCCCAAAAAAGTAACACCGTGGTTTGAATTCACCGGCCTGCAGACAACGGGTCACGGACGCCAGGCTCCGATCAACATTGGATTCGTGGCCCCGGATTCCGAAATCACAAAGGGACTGGCGGACTGGACGACTGTTAACGAAGAACACTACAACAACAGTGAAGATAATCTGGTTGAAACAGCCAGTGCATTGGCGATCGGTCAGCAGGAAGGTGCAAAGAATGCGACCGTCGTCTGGACGAACAATTATCGTCAGAAGACAAAGGTCTTCGCCACAACGCTCGGCCACAACAACGACACCGTCGGCGACGCTCGATACCTCGACCTGGTGACTCGCGGACTGCTCTGGTCATGCGGCAAACTGGACGACACGTATCTAAAGAAGGCGAAATAGCCACTGCGGGCACTGGCGGGCTTTTGAAGAAACATAGATGAGCGTGCAGCTTGTCATTGCGTCTTAAAACGCATATGTTTTTTGCAGCGCGTAGTCGTTGTTGGAGTACAGGCTTTAG
>JANOZG010000652.1:0-2812 GCA_031429275.1 Planctomycetota bacterium | reverse complement strand
CACGGACCGCCTACGAACTGTCGCGACTCGTCAACGACGATGACCGTCAGGAACTGGCAGATCAGTCTGCCGATGGCAAGCTGACCAATGCACAAGCGGCCATCGCCGTTCGCCAGAAGGCGATTAAGCGAGCAGCAAAGGCTCAGTCAGTCCGACAAACATTCTTCGCCGACAATGCCTGTCAAGTTGTTGTCTCAGCTCCCCGAGAATCCACCTACCACCATCTCGAAGCCGCCCTGCTTCAGGCATTGGAAGAAGTCCGTCTGAGAATCGAGAACGGAATTCGCCTTTGAATACGTCCGAGTGTCGGATGTGTGACGCAAAAAAGTTCGCTGAGTCAATGTGGGAACAGCACGTTTGTCGCCCTCACTTTCAGCAGGTTGGTGCCCTGAACGTTTTCGACACAGGACGGAATCCCCGGCTCCACTCTCGAAACCGCGAATGTACCCTTTAACTGTATGCTTGGGCTCAATTCTGAACCCAGCCCATGAGACGCTTCGGCTGCCGACGCTCAATCTTCGATTCGCCCTACACCGCCAACGGCTGCGGCACACACCGCAGACGAGTTTGTGAGTGGCGCCCTGCCGACGAGTTGCGAGCACATCGAACGCAAACCATTCACCACCGTTGTCCTTCAATTGCGTTGATGGCTTGCACGAACGCCTTCACAGCACTTGGAACGTTTTTGATCGATTCTGATATCAGATGGCGGAGCATTGACTCTGCAGCCGGAGTGCCCACTTTCGCGTCGCAACTTTCCTGCCACACCACTTGCACTTTGCCATACTCGTTTTCAAACTTCGAATGGTTGGAATGAACGACGTTCGCCGCACACATCACCCCGGTGTCATCTGGCAATACCACCAGACGTAGTCCGCAGATCAACAGAACCGTATGACGGCGAACATTGCATTGCGTTAGCGTTCCGGATGAGCCATTCCAGACAGATTCGATACTATTCTCATGAAGATCTTTGGCCAGTGACATTATCCACTGCTGCGGTGCAGCCCATTGGTCCCACAACATGCTGTTTTCGGCTTCGACGACCCGCGTCTTGAGGGGTCTACCAGAATGGTCTTCAAAGTCGAATTCGTTGTTCAATGTGTCTGCAACTGGGCCAAGCAACGATGAAGCGAGTGGCAGCAGTATTTTAGACTGTGCCGACAACCACTCACGGTGGAGTACGTCCTGCTTCATTTTTCCAGTCGTCACATCAACCTTTCGTGCAATCACTGAAACCTGTGACAAGGGTTCAGTTGATACGTCCGTTGGTTCACACCACTGGACTAGAACCCGATGAACGTCACGTGCGGTTGGCCGTTCCTCTGGATTGTGCCGAGTGCATTTGTCCAATAGCGAGTCAAGCAAAACCGCCCGAGGATCGGCAACGTACGGACTCAATCTCAGTTGGGCAATGCCCACACGTTGTTCACCCGGTATAGGATATCTTTGACCGCTGCCGACCACCCACAGTGATTTTGCAAAGGAATATATGTCGGCAGGACGCCCATCGGTGGCGGCAGCGTCTTCCATCATCTCAGGTGCGATGTAAAACAGAGGGCCGACGAATTCTTGTGTTGCTGTGATAGCCTCTTTGTCCTCATACGATACCAAACCGAAATCTCCGAAGTGCGGCACATCGCCGATGATGAGCATGTTGGCGGGCTTAATGTCGCGGTGTGAAATACCTCGATTGTGAAGCTCAACCAACGTGCCCGCCAACTCGCGGAACACACGAACCACCCGGGCGAATGTTAATTCGCTGGACTTTAGGTATTCGCTCATTGACACTGCCAACGGCATCACAAACCAAAGTCTGTTCTCGTTGGTGGGGTTGTCGGTCAAATGGGAATCTAGAAGATCGACAACGCCGGAGATATCGCTGTTCTCCCGCAGAGCGTGCATTTCAGCAGCGAATCGTGCTCTACGGTTTTTATTTCGCTCCTGAGTTTGCACATCTCCTCCATCTACGAGTAAGTAGCTCTTGAGAATCTTCATCGCTGCAAATTGCTTTTCGTTGTTCATGCACCGCCAGACGACAGCATTTCCGCCTTCTCCAAGTGGCCCATGTCCTTGAAGGGTCCAGCATCCGAGTTGTGATCCGCTCCGGAGATTTGACATGCTGTAGTCTTCCTTTGAAAATGGAACGTTGAGAACTTGGTTGTTTCGCTGGTCATTGTAACCGGGCGCACGACAAGAATGTCGTATGGAGTCGTAATGTGAATTTCAGCGTTTCCATAACATTTGGCGTACTTTCCGTACCTAGCTTTCGTGTTATCTCTGAGTTTTTTCCGCCGTCCAATTACGAGACGGAGCCATACTCAGTGTGGGCTCACGTTGAGTTGCTTCACGAGGGTATGTTCTGAGCGTGTGAACGGACCAATCGTAAGCAAGCGTCGGTCCCACACACCGAATTCGCTGTGGTAGAGGTCGCAATCTGCTCCGGTGAGACCGAACGAAGCTGCTTTCCTCAAAGCCTGGTTTTCTTGAGTCACAGTGCCCGACGTGTTTCTGATTTTGCGTTGTCGCAATAAAACTGCGTCCGACGTAATTCCCTCACGACTTTCGACTTGTGGCTCCCAGCTCGACTTCCTGGCGTCCGAACGCTGTCGAATTTCCCAACCAGCCAGGCAGTGGCACGTTGTGGCGTTTCGACCGAGGTGGTGTGCAGTATCGCGGCGGCCTGAACGGCCGCTGCCCTGAACGGGCCGCGCCGACCGGCCTTGGGGGCCGGTGCGGCTGGCGGGCTGAACGCCCGCTGTGTTCGCTTCCGCTCACACCGGGTCGATGCCGCTGGGGCGGCATGCGACCC
>JANOZG010000651.1:0-4705 GCA_031429275.1 Planctomycetota bacterium | reverse complement strand
GCGGTTCGGGTGACCGAGTCGGCTGGGTAAACCCCATTGGGAGCAAGGCTAAGCAGAAGGAACGGCAGTCTTCGGATTGCCACGAATCTGTCCGATTCGTCATACCTTCGGGTAAGCTGCAAGAGGTGTCGAGCAATCGGCATCCCAGAGAAATGAACGCCCACGACAGAACCCGGCTTATCGTTCCTCTGTCGGCTTTTTTGTATTCCTCTTAATCTTCATCCTAATCTTAATCATACTCGTAATCTTCATCGGTCGACCGCACCTTGCCACACAGAAATGATTAGTGCATCCAAAGGCGCGAATCAACTGAGATCAAGATTAGGATTAAGAGTCAGAGCAACTGATTCAAACAACTATTTTTAAACAGACAAACAGGATCGGACATGTCGCAACGAATTGTAATGCGTACGGGTGAAGCGCTCGTAGAAGACGAAGCAGGCTGGTCAGCAGCAGAACCAGAAGTTGTCATCGGGGAACTCGACGGTCCCGTCGGCATGGCAATCGCCAGTCTCATGGGGGATCAGTCCAAAGGTCATTCCAAGGTGTTCGCCATTCTGAACTGTGATGTTCAGGTGCGGCCCGTCACATTGATGGTCAGCAAAGTGACTGTGAAGAACGAGCGATACACTAACATTCTGATGGGGACAGTACAGGCTGCCATCGCTAATGGAGTGCTTGATGCAGTTCGAGCTGGCGATATCCCCAAAGAGAAAGCGAATGACCTGGGAATCATTGTTTCTGTGTGGCTGGACCCAGCGGTACTGACTGAAGAAGTTGATTACGCGATCCTGTTCCGTACCCACCGTGCGGCAATCTCCAAAGCCATCGGTAAGGCCATGAGAAATGAGCCGTCAATCGACTGGCTGCTCGAGAATCAGGATAAGGTCACTCACTGCTTCCACCAGATGGCATTGGATGGCCATATTTAGGGTCTTGCTCTGAATGACGTGTGGATCTTTAGGGAAACGAACAACGCCAGCGGCTGATGTCAGCGTGCCGGAAAGTCCTTTTGGGTCGAAGGCTGTAAGCCCTCGTCAGGGGGTTTCACCCCCTCGTTAACAATAAAAAAGGAGTACGATGAATTTCATCGTACTCCTTTTTATTGTTTAGGTCGGCTTCGTTTTACGCCAACGTCGATCAATACCGGAACGTCGCACCCACGCTGAAGCCCTTGGCTGAAAAATTCGTGTAGTTGATGTCCTGATTGATATCCGGTGTGAAGCCAGTAACGCCGGCGGGGTCCGGTACACTGTCGTAGTCGATGTTCCTATTTGGACGGCTCACGTGTGGGATCCACATGAAGTCATATCCTCCATAAATGGAGAATTTCGTGTTCAAATGAATCTCCGCGAGCATATTCAATTGCGTGACAGATCCAAAGTCGACTTTACGATGTTCAATCGATGAATTACCCGCAGTCAGCGGACCTGAAAATGTTGAGGTTGTTGAAGCGGTGAAGTCGTTCAACCCCAACATCACACGTGGCGTAGCACTTAAAGTGAACCATCGATTGTTGTAGGTTGCGCGAATCCCCGCTTCAGGTCCGTAGAGGTTATTAATGACTGTGGAACTGATATTTGCGTTGTAGTCAGGGACAGTAGTGCCACCGTCACTGACTCCAGCAATCGCGAAGACTTCGTCCAGACTCGTATAACGCAAACCGCCCAGCCACTGGAATCCAAGGCCTTCACGTGGATTATAGCGTTCCGTCAGAAACGTCATTTCAGTACCCCAGAGCCGAGACCCCATTGATACATGAAGTGATTTGTCGAAAATCAGTGCATTCAGCCCTGTAAGATTCGTGACAACACCGTTTGTCTTCAACGGTATCGCGTAGTTTGGATTGATAGTTGTTCCAAGCGACGTGTCGATCGGGGCTCCAACAACCGGAAAAGCAACGGCATTGATCACGCGAGGACCATCAATGTTCGTCCAGCTCAAATCGCCTTTTTTCTGTTGGAATCCAAAAAAGCTCAGTTCCAGATCGCCGCCATTCATGGCCACGCCCAGCGTGCCGCGAGTGCCCGGTGCATCAATAAGGCTCAAGTTGTTCGACTGCGGAAACAACACAAATCCAGCATCGTTGCCGCCATTGAGGTTGTTGTTGATCTGTACCGGCGAAGAGATGCCCTCCACGCTGTTGTTAGGGACAACGTTCAACAATCCAGAAACCGGCGCACCGATGGTGCCACCGCCAGGTTCCCGCATCGACCACTGCATGAACTCGACACGCACCCAGCTGCGGGTAGCAACTTCATGCAGGAAGTGCTCGATAGGTCGATTGTCATCCCACAACGCCGGAGCTGATTCGACGTAATGATCAACAGTCGGCGCTTGGTAGTGATTCTGCGGCATTTGTATCAGTGACGGATGTCTCTGATACGGTTGCTGACAGTACTCCGGCGCACCGCCGTAATGGGGCGGGCCGGACTGCGGCGCATATTGAGCCAGCGCTTCAGAAGAAGCTATGCTGAGAAGCACCGCAGCAGCGGCAAGACTTAGCAGGTTCGGACGGTTCATTCGAGCCGGACCTTATTCAAAGAGTCAGAGCAGCGAAGCAAATTCGTCGAAAAGCCCTCCTGGCAATTCGACGCCGGCGCGTCATCGGTAGATGCCGCGCACAGATCGGTTCCATGTCTAAAACATAGTCCGCTGTCGTCGATATCGTCGCGGCTTGACTTTGAACTTTGATCCAATTGTTCCGTTCGCACAGAATTTGACGGTTGCGACAGGCGATCCACTTTTGCTGACTGTAACGAGCGTGGTTCGGCTGATTCTGCTGCTCTTTTTGGGAGCAATATGAAAGAGGTTGTGAGCTTGGGATCTGAGCCGTCAACCGCTGTCGTAGTGGATTTCTTCAGAAATCCAACGTAAAAAGATTCCGGCGAATCCCATTGTGACCGCTGAAAATTGCTTTCCGCTCGATGTGTTGTTGGACAGCGGGGGTGTTAATCCACTGATGTGACTCAGCAGGACAACTCAAATGCGAACACTCCCATATGCCGCTCATCAAACATATTCTCGCTTTGATTTAGAGCGGTTCGTATGACATTGCCAGGCGGTCTCGAGCTTCTTCCGGATTCATGTTGAAAAGCGTACGACCTGTCGTCGTCCACGTCTTGTTTTGCCACTGAAAAACGGCACTGGCGTCACGCACATTTCCGACAGCGGCGACGTCTTCCATGTCACCGCCAACAATCGCTTCAAAATGAAGATTCACCGAAACAAGTAGATTTGGCTGCTTTGTGGTGCGGTCCAAAAGCAGGACATAGCTGGGCAGCCAATCGCATTTCCTCCAGGAAAGGCCACGCGGCAGGCCTGTAGATGAAGCTCGCTCGAAGTACTCCTGCTGCAGAGACTGCCGGTTGCGTTCGAACTGGCTCATCAGCTTCTCAGCGCGGTTTGACTGTGGCAGAAGGACGTGACTTAGAGTTTGCAGCCATTTCAATATCACGAAGCAGTTCTTTCCTTAAAATCAGCACAGGTCGATGTTTTAACATAACCAGCACAGTTTTCGCATCTTTCCGTACCGGAAGTTTTGGTCAGATTGTAACGGCAGTTCGGATCATCGGTGATTTTTCAGTCGAATCGAATCTGTTGGAAAGCCGAAAATCCTGATAACGACGATCATTCCAGTTTCACTTGAACGGCCGCTTGTTTGTTTCAAGCGTAGTACAACGATTCTGCGGGGAAGCCGCGGGATTCTAGGACTGGTTTGACTGAACATTTGACCGAATTACAACATTTCCTTGTGGGAGATTCTGATGAAATTTAGTTCATGTCGCAGTTCTATCTGCGTCGCGTTGTCAATGGTAATGCTTATTGGTTCGCCAGTCCTGGCAGCAGAAGCGGTGGCCGTCCGTTCCACAGACTACCTGCTTGGACAGAAGGGCGTTCTTGTGGGGAGCGTCTTGAATCAACAAGGTCAGCCTGCTGCTGGATTGCCCGTTCAAGTGCTGCATGATGGTCGTGTCATTGCGACTGTTTACAGCAACGAGCAGGGTGAGTTCTCTGTCGAAAGCCTGAGAAACGGTGTCCACACAGTCCAGTTGGGTGCGACTCAGCAGCCCGTTCGATTCTGGACAAATGCCTCCGCGCCACCAACTGCAGTCAAACGCATGGCGATTGTCGTGGATGAAGAAGTCGTTCGCGGACAATGTGGAGAAGGTTGTGCTGAAAGTGGCTGCGGTGCTCGCGGCCTGAGCCGTGGAGCGACATTCGGACTTCTTCTGGTTGGTGGTGCGGTCGCAGCAACTCTTGCCTTGACGCTTGACGATCAGAAATCTGGTGCCGCTGTCGCCAGCCCATAAAGTCGCTGACTTAGAAATTCGAAAAATCTGCGAACGCCGGCTGCTTTCAGTCGGCGTTTTTTGCTGCGCTGATTTTGGATTCCTAAAAACCGTTGGAACTGGACTCATTGTTACAGTCGGCAAAGTCCGATAACCCAGAGGGATCAGTTCATTTTGTCTAACCGGAAGAATCGCGCCACGAGTCACACTCGAATGGCGCGCCTGCAACATTCGTGATGCGAGCGATTGGAAATTCGCAACACGATATTTTTGCGGCGAGGACGGTATGGCTGACTTGGGGGTACTTTGAAAGCCTGTATTTTCAAAGGAATGCGCCGGTGAAACGTCACGGCTTGCTTGCAGCGGGAATTCTGGGGTCTGCCACCGCAGTCTGTCTGCTTTTGAATCATTAT
>JANOZG010000650.1:0-13284 GCA_031429275.1 Planctomycetota bacterium | reverse complement strand
AGTCGACCCATGCCAGCTGCAAGCACGCGCCCAACGAATGATTCGTCGCTTCGAGCGAACTCATAGGCACCCTGGAAGTCCTTGGCGTTCAGTTTTTGTTCGAACTCTTCGACAAACTGAGTGGGCAAGAGCACATCCCGTCGCACTTGCAACAAGTTCATCATAATGAGAGCGACAAGAATAAAAGAACACAGCAGAAACGCAGGCCCCCAAAACCAGCCGCATGCTCTGGCGATGTATGCAAGAAAACTGCGGGACTGCACGGGAGCGGCGGCATCAGCTCCTGCTGCAGGTGGAGCAGCAGCTGCATCTGCAGCTGGAGGTTCTGCCGCCGCTGGAGGAGCAGCCGCACCTTCGTCGGCGAGCAGTTGCGTCGCGTTGCCGAAAACTGGCCAGATCAACGCAGCAGTCAATGCCAGAAGCAGAAACAAAACGGATTTGCGTCCGTTAGCACGAGCGGGTAATGCAGAGACACTACGCATTTCGAAAAATCTCCGGGATGTCCTCAAAGGGGCAAACGTGTCCAGTGAGAAGTGTCAGAAGGTTGAGAGTGGGAACTGTAGTGAATTCAAGTCGTCTCGTCACTCTTCAGAGGGCCGGACAACACGCCAGAAATCAGGATTTTTGGGAACCCGCTAATTATTGGCGTTCTGCGGGATCGAGCCGGCCTGTTTGGCCCATGGGCTGTTGGGATACTTGGTGGAAAGTTTTGCCATCGCCTCATCGGACCGATCCTGATGACCGGCGGGTGCCCACAGTGACACCAAATGAAACAGTGCCTCTGCATGCGCCGCTGGTTCGGATGGGTACAAGACATCGACATGCAGGTAGGCCATCAGGGCGTCCTTTGGCATATTCTTCGCCCGATAGCAATCGCCCTTCAGGGTCCAGGCATTCGCCAATGTGGCTGTCTCGGATTCTGAGGCTTTGCCGATGACTTCATCCAGCGTTGCAATGGCCTCATCGGTCTGGCCTTGTTTTTGTTGACATGCAGCTTTTCCAAGGAGTCCGTCAAATTGAGCAGCCGCCGATGATGCGTCGCCGGCACTTTGTTCGATCACCTGTTGAAAAGCCGCAAGAGCACCTGCAGCGTCATTGCCAGCCAATAGTAATTTCCCTAGCTGCACACCTGCCTGTAACTGGTATCCTTTGACAGTCGAGGCCTGAACTTCCTGCAGCAGGACTTTGGCGTCTTCCGGCGTCGAAAGCGATGCTTCCAGAAGCCTTGCTTCAAAGTGCCGGAAGTTCGTTTTGTTTTCTTCACCGAACTTCTTAATGGCGGCCAGAGCATCATTGACTTTGCCAGGGTCTGCCAATGCCTGTTTCACCATCGTACGTGCGATAAGGAATTTGACATCCGCGACAACTCGCTTGTCGTCGCCGTTGTATTCTTTGAGTACCGATTCAAATTTCTCCTGAGCAACATCCAATGCCCCACTGCGTTCGTTCGATTGTGCCTGAGCCAGCATTGACGGCTCCATATCGAATCGCACGCTGAGTATATCCGACACCGGCACGACCTGAGTCTGACCGTTGGCCATCTTGATCGTGATGGATTCGATCGTCATCGCAGTGATTTCACCACGAAATGTCACGCCGTCGCTGCGTTTCTTAACCTGATCAACTGCGAACGCCGTGCCCGCACTTCCTGTCATCACCGTCAGTACGGCAAGCAGAACGGGCATCATCAGATTCTGAAATCGCGTGCATCTGGAAAACATAAACTGGTCATCCTGTCTAGTAAGCAAATCGCCGACAATGCTTGATGAACGTTCAAAGTCGCGGGATTAAGTGTCGTCAGAAGGTGCTGGTGGTTTTCGTTGAGGAGGTCGCGGCGCTGGTGACTGCGACGTCGGTGGTTGCGGTGGCTGCGCCGCAGGCTTGGTCGTTGGCCGAGGCTGCGCTGTGGGCTGTTGACCGGCCGGTGATTGCGGAGCAGCTGGTCGAGGCGCAGCTGGTTTGGTTGCTGCCGGTTTTTCCGCTGGAGGCGTTGCTCCTGATGGTTTAGCTGCTGTCGGTTGGGCCCCTGCAACCGGGGCTGGCGGTTTCGGTTGAGCCGCCGCAGGTCGCGGAGCCGCGCCCGCAGCTGGTATAGTTGCGGAACTGCCATCGGGAGCTGCCGGACGCGGTCGAGGTTTCGGGGCTACCGTCGGCTCGCCAGTTTTGCCGGTCGCACTTGTCGCTGTCGGTGTCGGCGTTGCTGCCGGTGTCGTTGGGCGGGCTGGGCGAGTCGCTGCAGGAGTTGTTGCCGCTCCCAGACTTGCTCCTGTGGTCGCACTTCGCGTCGCTGCCGGCATACTGGTTGCAGTGCCAGCTGGCCGAGCCGCTGCGGCTCGTTTTGGAGTCGCGACTGCTGCTGCCAGCCCGGAAAAATCCATCCCCTGGGCAGGAGCGTCACCGACATCCGGAAACATGTCAGAAGGATCCTGCGTTGTCACCGCAGCAAACTTTGGCGTCTTGTTTGTTCCCGGAATCACTGGTCGTGTTTTGGGCTTCCGCATAAAGAAAAACATGCCGCCAGCGATCCCAATTGACAAACTTGTGATCAAAACACCCAGTAGCAATGAGTTGCCACCTGATTCTTCCGATTTTGCGACAACCGGCGCAGGAACGGTCGTTGCCATGCCGGTGTCGTTTGGTGTTTCCGTCGTTGGATCGACAGCGTTTTCCGTATCGGTCACGTCGACGCTGGCTCGTTCTAGTGGTTTGGCTTCGTGGCCTGCATCTGACTGCAGATCCTGATACAGCCGATTGAATTTTGCAAACCAGGCATCATCCATGTCTCGATAGACTTGCACAAAACTCACAATTTCGGCGGTTGCGGAATCTCTCTGCCTGGCACCGTCGGCAGGGTTCGTCTGTGCATATCGACGACGACTGTTGGTAAGCTGGTACCGCGCCTCAAGGAATCGCTCGCGAATTTCAGGGGTTGGTTCACGCTGCAGAGACTGTTGAAGTTTGCGGGTCATCAAAGACCAGCCCCACACGTTTCCTGCCTTACCATCCGGCGTTTTAATTCCCTGAATCGCCTCCAGCAGCTTCGCGGGCTCGCCATCCGATCCCCAGTCACTTAGTGCATAGGCAACCTCAAATTGAGCATCCAGCGCGTTGGGATTTGTCTTAAGCACTTCGTCACAAAGTCGGAATGCTTCTGAATACTGCTTCTGTTGACGCCGACACCGGGCGAGTCGTAATTCAACAGCCGTACGATTGCCCGCAGCTGCCAGACCGCCGGTGATAATTTCGTTGTAGGCATCAGCAGCCTTGGCGTAGTACCCTTCAGCAGCCAGTGCATCTCCGGCAACGCCCTGGCCAAGACCAAAGTATGTTTCGCCAATCCACAACAGCGAGTTGTAGTCAGTTTTGTTTCGTGACTCGTAGACTTTTTGCAGAAACTTCTCGAACGAATCGCGAGTCTGAGCCAATCGCTCGTTATCGCCAGCTGTTTTCAATCGTTTGAGTTCTTCCTGCAGTTCAAGACCCAGCTGTGTGTAAACCGCCAGGATGTTCTGACCGCCGACATTTTCAAGCTGGGCCATCACTTTCAGGGCTTCATCGATTTGCTGAGTTCCCACATAGGCTCGCAGCAACAATCGATACGTCAATCCGGCGAATGACTTGCTTTGAATTCCTTCTTCAGGCCGAGTCTCACCTTCCGCGATTTGTATCCCCGCGACGATCGAATTGGCTTCACCTTTCGTCAGACGATCGATCGTCCCTTTGAAATCGCCTTCCAGATTCATAATACTGGCAAGCGACACTTCAGCGGCAACAAGTTCATCGGATGGCTTCGAGTCAGCACCCACTTTGTCGCGTGTGACCTTAATGCCTTGTGTCAGCAGATTCTTCGCTTCCGCCTTCCATGCCTGCATATCGGCGGGCGCTGTTTGGTTGTTTTCCGGATCTTCTGCCGCAGCAGCCGATTTTTGCGTCCATGCGGCCCAGTACGATTGACCTGCACTGATACGAGCGGATGCGTATTGTGGATCGGTTTCCGGAACTTCCAGATACCACTTTGCCGCTTCCAGCGGTTCGTTCATCGTGCGATAAACGGTCGCCAATCGCATTCGTGCTTCGCCACCGCGACTCGATTGCGGATAGAATTCCAGAATCTTCTGACACACGTCTTTCAATGCACGGGTTTCGAAATCCCGATCACTGCCGGGAGCCATGTTCCATGCAGAAACCGCTGCCGCCATGGCGATCTCGGTGGCGTTCAATGCGGTATCCGGATCATGGACTCGATCACTAATCATGCAGTGTTTTGCCAGAATCAATGAATCCAGCGGCCGTCCCAGCTTCAGCATGACAAAGCTCTGCAGGTAGCGGGCCTGCGCGACGGCTTTGGAATCGCTGTCTGAATCCCGCAGATCGAGAGCCAATTGAAGAAGGCGACCAACTTCCTGCAGATGAACTTCAAGAGCAGCCTTCTTCTGAGCTCGAGTATTCTCATCAGCTGCCGCCGTGACATCATCTGTCAACGCCTGAATCTGGCCAATCATGTTCTTGGCACGTTCAAACGCGGTTGGGAAATCTTTTGGCTCTTTGTCTTTGTCGCCAAGAGAGGCCTTAATCCTGCGAGTCATGGCATTTGCCGGTTCGCGAAACGGGCCCTGATATCGTGCGACAGTTGCAGCGTCATTCAAAGCGATTCGCAAAGTCCCTTCGCGTTCGTTTTCTGCAAGCTCTCGCGCGCTACCAAGTTTTTCCGACGCAATCGCTCGCTCCCAGAGAATTCCTAATCCCGCCGAACTGGAGATCTTCGTTTTGTTTTCCTGAAGCCAGACTGTTGCTTCCTGAACGACCAGTTGATGATCATTGCGCTGAGGATCGTTCAGGCAGATCAGGCGATAGTGCAACGCGATCGCTTTAAGGGCCTCGACGGCATCGCTTTCGGATTTATGCCCCAGCATCTCGTTGTAAATGCCAAGCGCTCGGCTGATATCATCCTGTTCCTGAAAACACTTACCCATCATCAGGCGAGCGTGCAAGCCGATCTGATTGGTGCGGTAGCGAGTATGTAATTCTTCGTACAATCCGGCGGCATTGATCAGTGTGTTCTTGCGTTCTTCGGAACTCTTGTCAAAGGTTTGTCCACGTTCATAGGTACACCGAATGAGGTTGAACCATGCTCGCAGGTATTTGGCTTCTGAATCCTGTCTGGCTGCGTATTGATCTTCATCCTTCGCTTTGTCGATGAAGTTTGGAAACTTGTCGAATGCTGCCTTGTATTGATCGTTCGCGGCCTGATAAATCACCTGACCTTCATCGATCAGTTTACGGGCCGCCAGTTGGTATTCAGTGCGTTTTTCGGGCGACTCAGCACCTTCCATTTGCCAGATCAGCGTGCGAGCACGTTCCAGCAGGAGTTCGCCCAGCATTGAATTTGCAAAAGCCGCCTGCGGATGATTGCTGTGAGCACTCGTAAATTTCTGCAATGCATCTTTTGCCTGCTGCAGATATACATCGCGATCCTCAGGAACTCGTGACGCAGCGCCCATCGCCTGCAAGGTCTTCGCTCGTTCCAGATCAATCACATCCCGCAGTTCAGGTGATAGATCCGCCCTTTGTGGAACAGCATTCAGATATTCCAGCGCGGTGTCAAAATATTGCCGTTCACGCAGGCCTTCCACGAATTCCAGAATGGGTTCTTCTGCGTAGGCGGAACTGACAGACAATACACAAAGCCCTGCGATCAATGCGACGACACACAACCGAGGTGCATCGCCGCCAAACGCGATGGATCGACGGCGCGTGAGCATGGTGAAGATTGGTAAACCGCCCATGCAGGATCCTCATGTCGAACGGAATTCGACGTCATCAGAAAAAGGAATACCGAAAGGAAGCGTCGACGAAATATCCGAGACGCGAACGTACAGCATATTGAGTGAATAATCCACTGGCAACGATCGAATGAAAAGTCGTCTCAGTCGGCCCAAAAAGGACGTCACTTTCCACGGGACGTTGATTTGGTCAGATTGCTGTGAGGCAGCCACCCACCTGCCAGACTCGTCAGAAAATGTTGATTCTTGTGGGCCAAACAGCATGGAAGATGGCTGCCCCACGACTCAATCAACATGCCACTGAGCACTGTTGCGGAAGTTCCTTTGTTCAACAGTCAGGCAGGCGTCCTCGTCGTTTTTGTTTCGCGTGCGCCTGCGGCTGACGGTTGAACGATTTTGTTAGATTGCTTATTCACCAGTGCTTATCGCTTCGCGCATCACGAGCGTCAAGACGCCGCAGCGACGTTCACGCATCGGCGGCCCTGCGTTCTGCCCGCCGCCGATGCGTTAAACCTTGTGATAGACAACCCGGCACTACCCGCCAACGGAATCAGCAAACTTGAAGAAGTCCAGTTTCACCAAAGGCATTGCGCTACCCGCGTTTCGGTTGGTTGGGCGAGGAAAACCGTAGGCGATCACAGCGCCTGAAGACAATTCGCCAATGTAAATCACCCCAAAAGCTGGCTGAACTCCGCCGCTGGACTGTAGATTCGCGGTGCCGGAAACAATGGCGTACTTTGGCTCAGGAGTCTTTTTAGAAGTCTGGAAGTCCGCCGCGACATTATGCATGAAGCTGTAGCCGAATTTTCCTGTCTGACTGTAAATAGCGCCGCCCGTCAACTGGCCGGTCAGGTGATTCAGAACGAACACACCTTCGATTTCGCCTGTCTCAGTTAATGGCACTGTGACCATCGTAAATTTATCATTTCCGTTGGCAACAGAAGCTTTTATCTCTGGTTGTGGCCAAAAATATGTCGCTGCTCCCATGACAAATGCCCCGGCTGCGAACATCATGGTGGACCGCAGAATGTGATTTTTCATAACCTCGCCTTTGCATTTTGCTGGATATCACGGCATCCGAACAGTGACGATGCCTCCCGGAATCATCATACTCTGGCAATTGCCAGACGAACAGACTGGCGACGGACGATCTTGTTGAGACTTGTCCGCAAATCTGAATTCCGCCACTATTCCTTTTCAATTTCGCGTAAAACGCCACCAAGCTCGACATGTCCGCCAAAACTAAAAAGACTGAAACCTGTATCTGGTCATCCATTCGCGAACGCGCGATGGAACGTGCGTCGTCAGAACCGATGCTGGCGAGTTTCCTGCATGCAACCGTTCTGAACCATGAACGCTTTGAAGACGCCGTCAGTTATCATCTTGCGGGAAAACTCGCCTCCAGCACGCTGTCGGCCATGCAACTTCGAGAAATCATGCTGGAAGCAATGACAAGCGATCCGTCGATTGCTGACTCGATTTGTGCAGATATCCGAGCCGTTCGAGAACGCGATCCGGCCGTAACATGCAATCTTGTACCGTTGCTGTTCCTGAAAGGCGTGCATGCTCTGATTGGATATCGCATCGCTCATTGGCTATGGAAAGAAGGTCGTGAGCTGTTGGCTCTGTATCTTCAAAACAGGATCTCGGAAGCGTTCAGTGTGGATATTCATCCGGCCGCCAGAATCGGACGCGGCATTTTGATGGATCATGCAACATCCATTGTCATCGGCGAAACGGCCGTGATCGAAGACGATGTTTCTCTGTTGCACGAAGTGACCTTGGGTGGTACCGGAAAATCTTCCGGCGATCGCCATCCCAAAGTGCGTCGCGGTGTCCTCATCGGCGCTGGTGCGAAAATTCTTGGTAACGTTGAAATCGGCGTCGGTGCGAAGGTTGGTGCAGGCAGCGTTGTGCTGAAGAACGTGGCTGCGCATTGCACTGTCGCTGGAGTCCCCGCTGTGGTTGTCGGAAAACCGTGTTCAGAAAATCCTGCACTGGATATGGATCACGAAATCTCCGCCGGCGATGCGATTTAATGATCCCGTAACTCGACTCACCAGAGTCGAGCAGTCATCAGCGTCGCTCAGCTCTTCAAAATCGCGCCGTCTCACGGCAGCCTCGACTCTGGATCGTCAAGCTACGACTGGTAATTCTTCATTTTTCACTCGTCATTTTTATACATATGCCCATCAATCTGCTGACATCGCCACATTGGAGGGCGGACCACCTGGGTCTGCCGATGCCCGATTCGCCTCATGCCGTTTCTGTGTCGTTGCCATTGTGGGAACACAATATCAAGTATGAAGAAGGCGATGCCGATGTTGTCGGCCGGTTACAGGCTGCGTATCCGCGATTCTGCCTGCATCCTTATGTGCGTCGGTTATGCATGGATACGTTCCGTGCGAAAAACGCGGGGCTGATTTTTCCATCCACGGCAGCCGCACAACGCGCTGCAGATTATGTGGCGTGGCGTGGCGGAAAGATGGCTCAACTCGTTCCTCTTGCAAATCAATCGGCCTGCGGTGTGTCGGTTGAATCTGATGATTTTTCTAAACTGCGAGAGTACTGGCAGCACGCTGGCGAAGTTCTGACATCGCGCGCGGCGGAGCTGATTCTGAACGGCCGGGTTGTCTCAAGCTCTGAGACAACCGCTCGCGAAACTGTTCGCCTGCGACTGCGCGAATTTCGTAAAAACGCGGCTGCCGAAATCTGGCTCTATCCCTGCGGCATGGCCGCCATCGCTGCCGTCTGGCGTGCGTTGCGACAACATGATGCAACACATCCGAGCGTACAGTTCGGGTTTCCGTACGTTGATACACTGAAGATTCAGCAACGTTTCGCTCCAGCGGATGTCAGATTCTTTCCGGTTGGCAACGGTCAGGATCTCGAAGAGTTGAAGCAACTTTTGAGTCACCAGAAAATCGCCGCCGTGCTGTGTGAATCCACAACGAATCCGCTGCTGACATCTTTGGATCTGGAAACGCTTCGACAACTGGCTGACCAGCATGGATTCGTGCTGGTCATTGATGACACTCTGGCCGCTTGTATCAATCAGGACATCTTGCCATATGCCGATGTTGTCGTCACAAGTCTAACCAAGTACTTCAGTGGCTATGGCGATGTTCTCGCGGGTGCAGTGACACTGAATCCCGCCAGCCAACACGCGTTTTGGTTGCGGAATGGTCTCGCCGCCAACTTCGAAGAACTGCTCGTCGATGTGGATGTCGACGTTCTGGAAGAGAATTCCCGCGATGTCCGGACTCGCGTGGAAACGATCAATCGCAATGCCAATGAACTCGCGAAATGGCTGTCCATTCAGCCGCATGTGGAACACGTTTATCACCCGAGTCTCGATGCGCAGCGCTTTGACTGGATGAATCAGCAATCCGCCGATCACAATGGTGGACTGTTATCGATTGTGCTGAAAAATGCAGCAACGGCGACTCCAGCAATGTTCGACAATCTGCAAATCTGCAAAGGGCCGAATCTGGGCACGAACTTCACGCTGTGCTGCCCCTATACGATTCTCGCGCATTACACAGAACTGGATTTTGTGGAGTCCTGCGGCGTGTCTCGCTGGCTGCTGCGCGTCAGTGTGGGAACAGAACCGATTGATGTGTTGAAAGCACGCTTCGCAGCAGCATTGGACGCGATATCGGCGTCCTGATCATTGTTGCGCGTCGCCACTACTTTGGCTTCACATGCGCGAACCGATTCCGAAACGCGGCAGCGTCGGTGTCCGTCGTCACCCACAAGAACAACTTACCCGCTTCATCAACGCGGACATCAAACCCCAGATGCATCTTATCCCCGATAGCGGTCAGGAGTCGCGCGGGTGAGATGCGATCATTCTTGCGACTGTACTTGAGTGTGTTGATATCCAGACCCTGGGCATTTAAAGCATACGCTGAAGAAAAGTGCGGCACGGCGATCTTTTCTGAGATCGCACCAGCCAGTGCATCGATGCTGACGTCTTCGACATCCAGTGGGATCGCTCGAAAATAAGCCGGCAGGATTTCACTGAAAGATTGTTCGGGCTTCCAGCCGACAGGCCACATGTTACTGGATTCATTGCCGCGATCAATTTCAATATCGAATTGCCCAGGCGCGACATATCTGGGACGAAACCCAAGACCATATTGCGACAGGACAATCGCGATCGCTGAGCCTTTTGTAAATCCCTTCAAGTCAATGCTCTGAAGTGCCGCATCTGGATTCTTTCCCAGAGCTTGTTCGCGCGCAGCATCGGTGAATTTCATCTTCATGTTGCCTGGCAACCCGATGGACTCTGTCGCCAGAATTGAAGACTGCAGCTCGACAGAATTCTCGACCGGGGCTGCCAGCTGCTGGACAACGTCTTTAAACTGATCGTCGGTTAAACCCCAGGTCGGGCTGCTGTCCGGTGGACCCTTTGCCCCATGTTTGCGGATTTCTTCGAGGGCCGCAGTCAACGGTTGAGTGGTATCTGTATCGAATTTCTGAGTTCCAATGCGGATGGACCCGTCAGCCGCCATGGCTGCGACGACGCGGGTCAAAAGGCTGTCGTCCTGGTCCTGATCTTCGATGCGTGGACTCTCTCCTCCCCGGGGTTCGCGGAATTTGACGCTGTATCCCAGCTGCTGAAACACTCGGCCCCATTCCTGGGCTTTGATGCGATAGGAGGGCTGCGACTGGATCAAAACCTCCACCTCCAGCGCCCTGCGGGGCGGTGCCGGTTCGTCAGCAGACGCTATCAATGCGGTTTGTCCGCAGATAAGAGCCAAAATCATCCCACAATTGATCTGCAGACCGAGCAAAAGGCGTCGCACGGCATAACCTCCTGAAATGCGAATGAGTCCAATGGCGTATTCTGTGGATACTGAAGAGAAATCACAATAGATCAAAACCGTAACAGTTGGCGACAGGCGTTATCGCCGTTATACATGTGTCCTCAGCAGCATGGCGTCCATCTGAGCAGTTGTCGTTTCACCGAGGATGAATCAAGAATCCGTTCACGGGCGTTCTGCGTGATTTCATGCATTCCTGAAGTTGAGTCTTTTTTTACCCAAAGATTTTCACGGATATATTTTTCGATGTCACGAATCTCTGAAGTGTTTCAATCGGCGGCCAGCGAATCCCGCATGGCGTTTATGCCGTTTGTGACCGCCGGTGATCCGGATCTGAACACCACATCTGCCGTGCTCAAGTCATTGCGCGACGCGGGCGTTGATTTGATTGAACTTGGCTTTCCTTACAGCGATCCCATCGCTGATGGCCCTGTGATTCAGGCGTCGTATACACGCGCACTGAACAGCGGAATTACTGTGAATAAAATCTTTCAGATGATGGAATCGCTGAAAGACGGCTCCATGCCTCCGGTGCTGGCTATGGTTTCATTTGCCATCATTTTTCGGCACGGCACGGCGTTGTTTGTGGAGCATGCTGCGAAAGCTGGTTTCAGCGGGCTCATTATTCCTGACCTGCCGGCCGATGAAGCGAACGATGTTGTTGCAGCGGCACAGAAATACAAACTGGACGTCGTGCAGCTGATCGCTCCAACGACCACTGCCGAACGCACAAAACAAATTCTGGACGCATCGACAGGATTTCTGTACTGCATTTCTGTGGCAGGAACGACTGGCGTTCGTCTTGAATTGCCAAAGGAACTGACGGAACAATTGAAGTCGCTTCGCGCTCTATCCAAACTTCCGCTGGCTGTCGGCTTTGGTATCAGCAGCCCCGAACAGGTTTCGGCATTGGAAGGCGTCGCCGACGGAATCATCGTCGGATCGGCGATCGTACGCAGAATGGCCGAAGCTCGAGACAGCTGTGCAGCAGCCGCAAGCGTCGGTTCATTCGCCAAAGAAATGCGAATGGCGACAGGAAAAACAAAGCCATCAATCACGAAATAACGCAGCTCCACGACATCGGCGCGCGTACAGTAGACTCGTCGCTCTGCCGACGGGAAGTTCTACGCTGCGAAATTACGGGCATTCGTATCAGAAGAGTTGATTTCGGACAGGTTCTTACCGCTAATTGAATCAACACGTGGTGCTGCATCCTGGGAGGACGATCGTGTCGCGCTCGGAGCGCTTATGCCCAGCCGCTCGCCGAATGCATCTTGTTTCGTGCCGATGGGTTTCCCATTTCATACGGCAAATGGAATAATTCCAGCCAGCCCCTCACTTCCCGCCACGTTCACTCTGACCGAGTCAATCCCATGTTCTCTCCGCTACGCGTATTCGCCGTCTTGTTGGCCTCGCTCGCTGTTCTATCCTGCAGTGGATTTGCCAGCGCGGACGTGACGGTAGAAACCGTGATGGTCCCGATGCGTGACGGCGTGCAGCTCGCGACGGATATTTATCGCGACAGCACCTCTACCAACGGTCCCGTGGTATTAATGCGGACTCCGTACAACAAGTACGGTGGCAAGGTTGCTGCCGAACGTTTTGCGGCGGCGGGATACATCGCGATCGTTCAGGACAATCGTGGAAAGTTTGCGTCGGAAGGAACTTTCATACCTTACAACAACGAAGGCCAGGATGGCTACGATGCAATTGAATGGATCGGCAAGCAGTCATGGTGCAATGGTCGAATTGGAATGTGGGGCAGTTCTTACGTCGGCGCGACGCAATGGCAGGCGGCCGTTGAGCATCCGCCTGGACTCACGACGATTACCCCTACCGCCACCTTCACCAGCTTTTATCGAAATCTGTATCTTGGCGGTTCAGTGCGATTGTCGCTGATCGCAACGTGGGCGTCGGGGCATTCGCTAAAGCCGGACGGTGCGAAGGTCACAGACAACTGGAATCGCACGTTATTGCATCTGCCAATGAGCGAAGTCGATGATCAAATGGGATGGCCCGTACCGTGGCTGGAAGGCATGTTGACTCATCCGTCGCCCAATGGTTACTGGAAGCGACTGGACATGACGCAGGATCTTGCCACGTTGAAACTGCCGATGCAACACGTCGTCGGCTACTACGATTTCTTCTCTCGCGAATCTGTCGGCAACTTTGTACGCATGCAGCGACAGGCGACCGACGCTAAAACGCGGAAACAACAACAGTTGATTGTTGGTCCATGGGACCACGGCACGATCGGCAAAGCGAAAGTCGGTGAACTCGACTTTGGCTCAAATGCTGAGATGGATGCCACCGCGACAACTCTGGAATGGTTCGATCGATACCTGAAACTGGATCCCAAAGTCACCGCAATTCCGATTGTTCCTGTGCGATATTTTGTGATGGGCGAAAACGAATGGCACGACGCGGACACCTGGCCACCTGCCGGATATCAAGAGACTTCCTTCCATCTGCATTCGGACGGAAAAGCCAACACTCGTGGCGGAAGCGGAACGCTGAACCAAAACGTGCCCGCTGCAGACGAACCGTCGGACAAGTTCAAAGCTGACCCCGCAGATCCGGTCCCAGCTTGTCCCGTCACTGATCAACGTCCGCTGCAAGCCTCAACGTGGGCTCCCGTGGATCAACGGTCGCTCGAAGACAGAAACGACGTG
>JANOZG010000649.1:0-2559 GCA_031429275.1 Planctomycetota bacterium | reverse complement strand
GTAGGCCGGACCAAGCGAAGCGATGTTCCGGCATTTGATCCCACTTGCTTGCCGGAACGGCGCTTCGCTTGGTCCGGCCTACGAAAGCGTTTGTGTCAACACCGTTCGGAAGGACTTTCAAAATGTTTCGATCCACGCAACTTATTCTATTCGCGATCACTGCTATCACGCTTTCAACAGATTTACTGGCTCAGGAAGTGGCAGATGACGTCTCCGCCCCGCTGGTGACGAAGTTTTACGATATCTCGTTGCTGAACGCACCGCAACAGCATTCTTCGTTTGATAATGGAACAGCAGCTCAGGCAATTGGTCTGCAATCCGCGGGATGCGGTATGGGTGGTTTCGGTGGAGGAGGACAGGCTGGTGGCGGTGGATTTTTCAGTTTACCGGCGACACCGAGTCAATTTGGCGGTGGAGGTGGATCCGGATCTCAAGCTGGAAATGGAAACGGCGGTCTCGGAGGTGCTGCTCTTTCAACCGTAACGACATCAGATTTGGGGCTGAACCAGCAGTTGGCAGTCCAAGGTCATTCCCTGTCGGAACTTATTGTCATACACGTTGCAACAGAATCATGGGAAGACAATGGAACGGGCCCGGGTTCGATCATCGAACTGGGCAACAGTCTGATCATTCGCCAGACAGAACCGGTTCATCAGCAGGTCGGCGAGTTTCTGCGATCACTATCAGCAGCGGTCAATGGGACAGGAACGTTTCAAGTGGAAGCGTGGTGGGTGCCTGCAATTGACGGTAACACTTCGGAAGTCAAGAGTTTGCTCAGTGGCAAGCTGGAAGAAGCCGTTGTGCTGGAACGTCTCTCTGCGATTGCCGAGAACGAAGGCGGCTATCATGGAACGCTGCTGTGTCGCGATCGAATCACAGCTCACATGGCATCTGGCAGGAAGGTCCCGATCATTGCCGGATCGACGCCTGTGGTGGGAACAGGATCTCCTGGCTATAGCCCTCAGGTACAAACTCTACATCTTGGATTGATGCTGGAAGCTCGAGTCACATCTGTGCCGGACTTCTTATCCACTACTGTCGATAAGAAGAACGCTCAACAAGTGGAACTCAGCTTTCAATCGATGGTGACAAGCCCGGACGCTCAAATTCAGGAGAGGGCCACATTCGAAAAAGTGGACCGCTATGTTCTTGGTGAACACAGCAATTCAGGCGCCTGCCGCCTCCGCTTGGGAACACCAACGCTTCTCGGATCCCTCACGCAATTGTCGAAACAGGAAGAACACACATCTGAAGTTCCGCCGGTGCTTCAATTGGTGGTTCGCGTAACGCGAACTGAAGAGTAAATTCGAATCTGAAATCTCAAAAGCCAGATTTCAAAAGCCAACCTATGCGTTCGGCTCATCGATGCTGCGGTTTTTCGTGGGATCTTTTGTCGTCCATCGCAACAGCAGCGGCAACATAACCAGGTCGCTCACCAGTCCGCCAATCATTGACAGGCTCAGCAACGCGCCGAAGTAGACGAGGGGAATGAATTCAGACACGGTCAGCACCATAAAGCCAGCGACAAGGGCGACGTGAGCCAGCACGACAGCGACTCCCACCCCGGACTGCGCGATCTGCAACGCTCGAGTCACGCCGACTTCCGGAAGCGATTTCTGGAATACAGCAACGTAATGCACAGACGCAGTAAATCCCATTGCGACGCTGGCAATCATCGCAGTGCCAATATTCACAGGGACGTTTAAAAGTCCGAGTGTTCCGGTGACAATGCCGATCGGAAACACGTTGGGGACAAGCGAAATCAATCCGATCCGCAGGCTTCTAAACGCTATCCACATGCAAATAACAGTGCCGATCGACGCGACGGCAAAACTGCGGATCTGATCCTGCAGCAGGCTGTCAATGATGTGGGCCATCAGCACAAACAGACCCGTTGCAGATGCCGACTCTTTTGACGGCGCTGCAACTCCGGAAGGTGTGTCTGACCCGTTTGCCATCAGTTCTGCATGAGCGCGTTCGGTTTCGATTGCATGTCGCTTGTCGAAGTGATTGGCCACAACATCGCGGACTCGCTGGATCTGAGCCAGCTTCAGATGCGTTGCCTGCTGTTCGGGCGAATGCAGCACGATTCTCATCCGATGTCGTTGCGGATTGTAGAATCCCGCCACAAGGTCGGCTTGTTTATTCGTAAAGGTATTCAGTCGCTTGACGGGGTTTCCGATACGCGGCGGAATATCGATGCCGTCGTTCATTGACAGCACATTCAGCTTGATGCCTTCGGCAGAAAGTTCCTGCAGCCGATCCGTAAGTTCGCGTGTGCTGTCCAGAAAGTCGTTTGTGATGGGATCTGGCACATCAAACGAGACGTCCCAGGAACCAGCCGGGCCAAGATTCGATTCGACAAATTTCAGCGATTGGACGATCGGCGAAGACTCGCGAAAATTCTTGCTGAAGTCCGTTTCAACCTGCATGATAAAGAGCCCGGGGGCCGTCACTGCCGTCAGCAGCAGACACCACACAGTCGTTTGTATTGGATGTCGATCAATCGCGTGAGCCATCTTGTCGAGCAGTCGATCGAGCGGCTCTTCCATGCGCACT
>JANOZG010000648.1:0-5523 GCA_031429275.1 Planctomycetota bacterium | reverse complement strand
CAGCAGACCGCTGCGAGAGGAATCCATTCCCGCTCTTCCAATCTTGACGAGGTTCTAAACTGCTGCAACAAGCAGAATCTGCCGGAGTTTAGAACAGTCGGCGATTTCCCACAATCGCAATTTCACCGGCAGAAAACGCCGAAAATCGCGGCAAATCACCATGCCATTATGTTAAACCTGATTGTTCACTTTCTGGACTTTTACCGTTTGAGGGGGTCAGATGCTTTTTGCAGACTCCACTCACGAAACCCACGAGCGTATCATGAACCTGAGCAGGATTCGTTGAAGTGATCGCTACAGGATCTGCGATTGATCAACAGATGACTGCGATGTTTGCTATGGGTGTCCAGGCTCTTTTGACCCATAACACTTTCGGCAATTAATGCCGAACTGGAATTGCAGCCGCAGACAATCTAAAGGCTTCAGGAGCGAATAAAAAGATGAACCAGAATTTCAGTTTCTTGAACGCGAACATTTCTCGACGCGGCTTTGCTGCCACGCTTGCAGCATTTGGCCTGATAGGCATTTCTCAGCAAAACACTATTGCGGAAGACAGTGTATCAGGAGCCAGCACCACAACAGAACATCCATTGGTACCCGCATTACGACATGCGAAGGCGGCCATGGAAAATGTTGACAAAATGACAGGCTACGAGTGCATGTTTGCAAAGAAGGAGGTCGTAGGACGTCAGACGATTTCTCAAACGATTAAGATGAAGGTGCGTCATAAGCCGTTCAGCGTGTATATGCATTTCGAAGAGCCGCATGCTGGTCGTGAAGTCATCTTTGTCGAGGGAAAGAACAACAACAACCTACTCGTACATGAAGCCGGTTTCGCATCGTTGATTGGCACGCTGGAACTGCCTCCGGAAGGCAGTCAGGCGATGGCGGAGAATCGCTATCCAATCACCAAGGCCGGTATTCAGAAGCTGATGGAAGCCGTCATGGCTCAGTGGGAAGAAGAAACGAAGTACGGTGAAACGGACGTTAAGTACTTTGAGGATGCGAAGATCGGCGAGCTCAAATGCCGCGTCATCGAAAGCTCTCATCCTCAACCACGAAAACAATTCAAGTTTCACATGACACGTGTCTGGATCGAAGAACAGACTGGACTGCCTGTACGCGTGCAGCAATTCGGTTTTCCAGCGAAAGCCGGAGCAAAGCCGCCTGTGATGGAAGACTACACATTTTCCAACATTAAAGCCGAAGTCAGGCTGACCGACCGGGATTTTGACACCAAGAACCCAAGCTACAACTATTAAACTATGATTGTAGAAACATCGCCTGCTGAAGTTCGCCGCGTTGTCCGGGCCGCCCGCCAACGCGGCGTTTCTATTGGCTGCGTACCCACCATGGGGGCTTTGCACGAGGGGCACATCAGTCTCCTTGAAGCCGCGCGGAAGGATTGCGGTTTTGTCGTTGGGACAATCTTCGTCAATCCAACTCAGTTCGGTCCGAACGAGGATTTTTCAAAATATCCTCGCACACTGGAGGCCGATCTGGAAATGTGCCGAAAGGCCGGCGCAGATCTCATCTTCACACCCGCCGTGACTGACATGTACGGTCAGTCCGCTCAAACCATTGTGCGAGTCACCGAACTTTCAACAGTTCTGGAAGGTGCCCATCGCCCCGGGCATTTCGATGGCGTGACTACCATTGTGACTAAACTATTCAATGTTACGGAACCTGATCGAGCATATTTCGGTCAGAAAGATTTCCAGCAGCAGTTGATTATCCGACAGATGGTGGCGGACCTGGATCAGCCAGTTGAAATTGTGACTTGTCCGATCATCCGGGAATCCGACGGCTTGGCGAGGAGCAGCCGCAATCGTTACCTCTCGATCGCTGAACGCCAACGAGCCTCGCAGCTTTCTCAGGCGATAAGGCTGGCCGAGAGAATGGCGGACGACCCCGGACGGATGCCCCAGGAGATTGCCACTGCCATGCAGGATCACCTGAATTCCGTGGGTGGAATTGACGTGCAATACGCTGTCATCGCCGATTGCCTAACCCTGCAGCCTTTGAGCGAACGACATCCAGCCGCCGTCGCGTTAATCGCGGCGAAAGTCGGTTCCACGCGCCTGATCGACAATCAGATTCTGCGGTTTCGCTAACCATCGCATATTGGCTATTATTCTCCGAGTGTGACAGTTTCTCTGTGTGAGGCGGGCTTCCCGCCTGTTGAAATATCCAAGGCAGGCCGGATGCCTGCGCTACGAGAGAACAGGGTCAGCACCATGCGTCTGGAGAATCTGCCGCTATGCGGAAAGTGTTGCTGAGATTTGTGTTCGATAATTTCTGGCAATGGCAGTCGGTGGAAAATGAATTTCACATCGGTGCTGCATGGTTCATGCTGCTTTGGGTATTGATTGTTGCCGTCGCGTTTGGCGTGATATACGCTCAAACAAAAAAGGTCGCAGAATCTGCGATGTCGGCGGGCTTCTGGTTGATCGTACCCGTCGGCCTGGCGGCCGCGTGGTTTATGAAGCTACCTATAGTCAACACCGGCATCCCTGTGTTCGGCTACGGGCTGATGATGTTTTTAGGATTTTCCTCCGCGGCATGGCTGGCGTCGCGAAGAGTCCTCAAGATCGGACAACCGCCGGAAGCGATCTGGGACATGATGATGTGGGCTCTGCTGCCGGGGCTCATTGGTGCGAGAATTATTTACATCATGCAGTACTGGGATAAAGTCTTTTTCGACCAGCATGGTCTTCAAAAACAGGGTGGCGATTTACTGATTGCTCCGTTTGCTTTGTGGGACGGGGGAATTGTGTTTTATGGCAGCGTCATTGGCGGTATCTGCGGCGTGCTCATCTATTGCCGCCGCCGGGGTATCAACCCGCTTGCAATGCTGGACGTTATCGCGCCATCGATGTTCATTGGTGAAGGCTTCGGTCGCATTGGCTGTTTTCTTTATGGATGCTGTTACGGCAAAGCGTGCGATTTGCCCTGGGCAGTGAAATTTCCCAAAGACAGTTTGACATTCGACATACTTTCGAAGGAAGGCAGGATCATCAAAGAACCATTATCAACAATTGCCCTCCACCCCACGCAGCTCTACAGTTCCTTAGCTGCGTTCACTCTGGCTGGTATTCTGGCATGGTACTTTCGGCGTCGTCCGTTTGATGGATTTGTGCTTGCCCTCGGATTGACGCTGTATCCCATTAATCGATTCATTCTGGAATCACTTCGCGACGACGAACCAAAACGCTGGAACACGCCATTTACGTTTTCTCAGTTGGTCAGCATTGGGCTTCTCATCTCTGGCGTTGTTGCAATGTACTTTTTTTCGCGTCGTAAGACACTCACCAAAGTCACCGGCACAGCAACCCCCAAAGCAGTCTGATGCCATAGCACAACTTTCCCTGCCTTCAGCAAAAACATTTTCGTGAACAGCCAAACTGACCTTCAGCTGATTGATGCCACGCTTTTCGGGAATACGGAAGCGTTCGATGAATTGATACGCAGATATCAGGATCGTCTGGTTCATAGCTTGGAGCATGCTCTGAATTCACGTGACGACGCGCTGGACGTGGCTCAACAGTCGTTTGTGCTGGCATGGAAAAAGCTAAACACCTTTCGTCGCGAATCTGCATTTTACTCGTGGCTTTACAGAATCGCCCGTAATGTTGCAATCAGCAGTATTCGACAACAAAAAATGAAATCCGCTTCCCTCGACCAACTGCAGGATGCGGCAGGCTTTGAGCCCACCGATGGGAATGCTCAGTCTGCTCCGGAGCATGCGTTAAGTCAGCTCGAAGAAATAAATCTGGTTCAGAGAGCACTTCAGGAAATACCGGAAGAGTTCAGGCAAGCTCTAGTGTTGAAAGAAATCGACGGTATGTCTTACGAGCAGATTGCAAATATTCTTGATATCCCTCTCGGCACTGTACGCAGCCGAATATTTCGTGCTCGACATGAGTTGATTGCAAAACTGCAACGGCATTCAAGTCATCTTGAGTAGACATTTTTCCAGATTCGTTTTTCTGTTTCGCAGAACAAGTCTGAGAACTAATTCTGGCGGAAAGAAAAGGCCCAGGTACAAAAAATCTTGGGCAAAAAAAAAGCTGCCACGAACATCAAAATCAGTTTGGAATCAAGATTGATGAATTGTGAATTCGTCGGTATAACGCTCACTTCACTTTGAGAGACGTTTGCGAATTTCTAATCGTTGAAGAGTCCTGTCAGCGTTCTGCTGATACTTCATTGCAGATGTCTAATCGACAATTCTCATCACACATTTGGCTATCAATGATACCGAATGGATGTGATTTTGTTTCCTACAAAGGTAGCCTTTCTATCATGCAGCTCCACCAAATTGACCTTGTTCCTGGAGAGTCGATTCGAGTTGGAAGTAAGATCGTGACACTTGTCGCGGTCGAAGGCAATGTAGCTCAGCTACACGTAGAGGATTCGGACAACGGCGATTCATGGAGTGATCCGACCGACTATTCCGACTGCGAGATGGCTGAACCAGCCTTTGCATAACCCTTGGCAAGTTGCCGAGAGCTATTGGCCGTCGTTGCCTCTGCCCATTCGCGTCACTTAGTGTGGCTTTGCGTGCCGTTCTAATACCGTGAAGCCTTGAGGAGCGTCGGTTTGATGCCCGGCCCCGGATTTGTTTCGGGTGTCTGCAGGGCTGCTGCATGTTGTGAATCACGAGCATTTTTCTGTTTCAGCGGCGCTTCGTGTATCACGGACAGGAAGTCCTTCATGCAAATCCGATTCAATCCTGACATGAAGCATCTGACAGTCAACGTCTTTGGACAGGGCCGTCGCTTCTGCCACGGTTTCGTTTCTTCAATTCCTTCGATAGACTCCGGCAGCTATTTCATTGCTTTCTGATGAGGGTCTTTCCGAAAGTCTTAATTATGCGGTTTTCTGGCCGTGTTTTGTGCATTCTGCTGCCTGTGATTCTACTTTCGCATTCACAATCCGTGGTGGCGGATGAAAAAGAAGAAGGCTTCCACCAATTGTTTGATGGCAAGACTTTGGACGGCTGGGACGGCGACGCAAAAGTATTTCGTGTTCACGACAGCTCCATCATCGGCGGGCAGCTTAAGGAAAGAATTCCTCACAACTACTTTCTTTCAACAAAAGAAGAATACGCCGACTTCGAGCTGCGACTGGAGTTTAAACTCATCGGAGCGGACACCAACGCTGGTATACAACTGCGAAGCACCCGAATCCCGGATCATCATGAAATGATCGGTTATCAGGCCGATCTCGGGCAGAACTACTGGGGCGCGCTTTATGATGAATCACGTCGCAATAAAATCCTGCAGGCACCAGACAAGGAGAAGCTCGCCAAAGTTCTCAAAGTCGATGACTGGAATTCCTATCGAATTCTGTGCGAAGGTCGTCACATTCAACTGTGGATCAACGACTTTCAGACTGTGGACTACACTGAAGCCGATGAGAAGATCGAACAGGCCGGGCTGATCGCTTTACAAATCCATGGTGGCGGTCCCGGTGAAGCACATTATCGAAATGTGCGAATCCGAGAGATTAAGTAATCCT
>JANOZG010000647.1:0-1727 GCA_031429275.1 Planctomycetota bacterium | reverse complement strand
TAGCTGTCGTAAATATTTTCAATCTGCGAGACAAAGGCAGTACTTGTGCCGCTCGGCTGCAGCCAGTGTTCCAGCAGGACGTTGTCGAGATTGTCCCGAACAAACTGTGTCCGGAAGCCTCGCCGATCCGTCACGGCAAAGGTGTTGCCGACCAGATCGTATTCGTTGACGATCGACAGGCGGTTCGGATCAGTTTCCGCCAGCACTTGTCCCTGAGCATCATACAGCCATCGAGTTGTGTTGAACGACGCATCGGTCAACTGAATCCGATTGCCACCGTTGTCGTAACGAGACTGCGTCACGCCACCATTGGCATCGATCGCGGATGTTAAACGATCCAGTCGGTCGTCCATCAATCTCTAAGACTGCCGATTTGCCTCGTTCCTCTTCGTCTTCTCCGACCCGATACTTGGCACCGCCATCTCGCGGCTATTCCTGGTCGATCGTACCCCCGTACTCCGAACTCAACATTGTTGAGATTGCATCCTTTTGGGTGATGATTTCAAAAAAGGTAGAATCGAATGCGCGAATTTCGACAACGGCATCGCCAAGATCGACGTTGGTTGGGTCGTCTGTAAGGATTTCAGACCGAAGTCTTGGGCATGCGATGGTTGCCGGAACCGCCAAGAACACGCCACTCTCAAATTGCAAGACGTTTTCAGCGGCAACAGCTAGAGAATCAGTTGTGCCGAACTTAGTCGGATTTCGATCTTCGCGCAATTCGAATTTCGATCCTGGCCTCACGTCGGAGACGAACCAATTCAGTGGTCCAAGCTCTCTTTCAAGTGAGCAAACCAATCTTGAAAGTTGTTCTCCGGAACAACACAATGGATTGGCGTCGCCGAAACAATTTGCTCTGAGTCGAAGTACACTTACCATATCCATCCGTCTCCTAATTCACCGGGCCGTGGAGGTCTTGCGGGACCATGAGCGGGTGTACCGCCATTTGGATCGATCAAGTAATCATGAACATGCGGATTCGTGTGACCTTGTGCCGCACGTCCATGATCAGTCCAATCGACTTGCTTTAGCGGCTCTCCGTCCAATCCAAATTCACGAGTTTGAACATATCCACCCTTTCGCCCTTCTCTCCAGCCTAGTTGGGAATGTGGAAATTCGCTACTCGGGGAAAGCTCCCCATTTGGTCCGCGCGGCAGCTCAAGTTTCTGACCGGTAATCGGATCTCTGGGAGTATATGATGGTTGCCGGATGTCGGAGGACCAAGACCAAGTACCAGATTCATCTCCCCAAAGTGTCGTTGCTCCGTTGAAAATCCTTTTTGAGTCTAATGTACTGGCGAAGTGCTTCCCATTCCGAGCCAGCGTCTTCATTCCAACGAAAATGTCGCCGGCGAGTTCGCTCCCGATCGGCTCTGCTGCCGCAAGCAAAGCCTCCGTGACTAGCATTCCTTTTGCACGGCCTGGATCTCGGCCTGGATCGTATCCATCGGTTCGATATTCTTGGTAGTTCCTGAAGGATTGCTCTCGATCCATGCGAGCCACAATTGGATCATACGTATTGCTAAATATCGAACTCAACCCGAAAAGTGGGTCCGCCACCATCATGAGTCCGTCGTCGGTCGTTCTGGCAGAATTGTAAAGCTCAAAACTCGAATAATATGTGTCCTTGTTAATCGCGTATGTGATTCCGTCGTTCAGTTCTCCCATCGCCGACATTGCATGAAGTGTGTACTGGTCAATCGTTGAAAATACCTGAGCTGCCTGCTG
>JANOZG010000646.1:0-2281 GCA_031429275.1 Planctomycetota bacterium | reverse complement strand
GGTTCGCAACGCATTGGCGTTTGATCTACTGTCGCAAGTCGCAGAACTGGACTCTTGTTGCATTCTGATCCTAGATGCGACTGTCACTGCTTCGCGGAATTCCGAACTAACCCATGAAGTTCCCGCTTCATCGCAGCACCGCGCGCTAACCCAAGTCTGGGTTGTCTAAAAAACTGCCGACCATCGCGCCATGATGGTTGTTTGTGACTCCGGCGATCGTCCATTTTTGTGGGATTGTCGTTGAGTCCTCCGCTTTTTTTCCCATATCAATTTGACGCACGCCAATGCGCTGCGAGTTGAGTGAGACAGTCATGATTTCTATTAAACAGGCCCTGCGCCCAAAATGGATTCTGGGAATTGGATTGACGGCACTAATCGTTATTGGGTTTGCAACTCGTTCAA
Organism: Planctomycetota bacterium; assembly: GCA_031429275.1. Classification (GTDB taxonomy): domain Bacteria; phylum Planctomycetota; class Planctomycetia; order Planctomycetales; family Planctomycetaceae; genus SXXK01. The sequence goes on along the minus strand of JANOZG010000646.1, from coordinate 1,879 downwards.
GGTGGTGGGAACCCAGTCAGAACTGGGTGCAAGCCACGATTTCCGGCAATCGCAAAGTGTCGTCGCTGGACAGCCATGAGCGTGGCAGTAGCACTGGGGGTGAAGATCCGCATGCGCATGAAGGGCATGACACTTCAACTTCGCTGGAACTTTCTAAGCAAGCTCAAGGAAACATCGGACTGACGCCCGAGTACCTGCAGCCGATTAAGCTGGAAACGTTTCGGCGGACCATCTCTGTGCCCGGGATGATTGTCGACCGTCCCGGAAGAACTCGTGTTGAAATCTCCACTCCAATGGCTGGAGTCATCACGCATGTTCATGCCGTTCAGGGTGAAGCGGTGAAACCCGGTACATTGCTGTTCGAAATTCGTATCACGGCTGAGGAGTTGGTTTCGACTCAAACCGATCTTCTGAAAAGCGTGGGCGATCTGGACGTTGAAAATCGAGAGATCGAACGACTCACCAAAGTATCGGAATCCGGTGCTGTTTCGCAGAAGACACTGCTCGAACGCAAGTACGCAAAAGAGAAGCTCGAAGTTCTGATGAACGCTCAGCGTGAAGCGTTACGACTGCTTGGTCTTTCGGAACGCCAGATTGACGATATTGCCACGAATCGCCGCTTGCTGCGGGATCTGCAAATCGTTGCCCCAGGTCCGGATACACATGGATCGGAAGAACTGAAACTGTCTCGGCAGGACGTCCGCCCCGTGTCTCTGGTGAAACAAGACGCTCAACTGGAGAAAGCTGAGCACGGACATGCCGAATCAACTTCAGCAACGTCTGCCCCGTTGATCCTTCAGGAGGTGCTGGTTCACAAAGGCGAAACAGTCGCGGCTGGTACCACATTGGCGGTACTCGCCGACTATTCCGAGCTGTATATCGAGGGACGAGCGTTTGAACAGGACGTGGATTTGCTTCCCAAAGTCGCTGAATCGGGCTGGAAAGTGGCCGCGTCATTTGAAAAAGCAGGACACCAGTCAACACGGATTGAGAATCTCGATCTGATCTATTCAGCCAGTGAGATCGATCCTGAATCGCGATCGCTGTCGTTCTTCGTTCGGCTTCCGAATGAGGTCGCACGCGAGACCCCGTCACCGAACGGCCAGCTGTTTCTCGACTGGAAGTATCGGCCCGGGCGACGTCTGCAGCTACTGGTCCCGGTTGAAGAGTGGGTCGATCAGATTGTGTTGCCGGTCGAAGCGATTGCTCGCGAAGGGGCTGAGTCATTCGTCTTCCAGCAGAACGGCGATCATTTCGACCGAGTCGCTGTGCAGGTGACGTATCGAGATTCGACGCATGTCGTACTCAAGAGTGACGGCTCGATCTTCCCTGGCGATGTTGTGGCAAAACGCGGGGCTCATCAGATGCAGATGGCATTGAAAAACAAGTCCGGCGGCGGAGCTGATCCACATGCCGGGCACAATCATTGAGCCTGTCTTTTCGAACAACAGCCACCCAGTGAATTCGTCAAACAATCCCGCCACGGAGTGACGGGGCACAATGGGAGACCACCATGTTAAATGCAATCATTCGATTTGCTCTGCATCAGCGAATGCTGGTGATTGTGATCGCACTGTTTTTCACCGGCTACGGAACATTTCTCGCACTGCGAATGCCAATTGACGTGTTCCCAGACCTGAATCGTCCGCGCGTCGTCGTCATGACTGAAGCGCCCGGGATGGCACCGGAGGAAGTTGAAGCCCTGATCACGTTTCCTATCGAGACGGCTCTGAACGGAGCGAACGGCGTGGAAGCCGTCCGCAGTTCTTCCGGAGTCGGGATCTCTGTGATCTATGTCGAATTCGCTTACAACACTGACGTGTTTAACGACCGGCAGGTTGTCAACGAGCGACTTCAGCTTGTGACGGACCGACTTCCC
>JANOZG010000645.1:0-2635 GCA_031429275.1 Planctomycetota bacterium | reverse complement strand
TGTCGAGGAATTCTGTGCCAATTCCTTCGCAAGTTCTTCAGTTTTCTTCATCAACGCCACGTCCATGTGTCAGTCTCCGTGAAAAGGGTAGTCTGGGAATTATCCGATTTCCCCAACTGACACAATATTTCTTACAGGCCCCGGCTGCATGTCAAATTGCCGCTGCCGTCCGTTGCTGGGAGCCAGCAATAATCGCTTCGAGAGTTTCGTTTGCTTGATACAGACGGAAAATCCATCAAATCTTCCCGCATTTGCCTTTGATCACGGCGTAAGTATGCGGTACACTGAGAGCACTGGTCGGGCTCAGAGTTCTTAATTACTAACCTCTTTGGCCCAGAGAGCATGCTCCCGCATCGCACTCAAAATTTGACATGGCTGCTGATTCTCTGGCAGCTTCTACTCCCGTCGGGTGCGCCTTGGCTGCATACTGTTGTGGATGGCTCGTGTTGCGCGTCGTCGGATGTGCAAAACGCGTCTCCAACATGTTCCTGCCGTCACCATTCAACTGGGCTGCAGGACGCTGCATCAGGGGGTCAGAGTTCATCCAATTCGAAAGAATCAGATGAGAAGCCTCACGATTGCTCGAATTGTGCAATCTGTCAGGCAATTGCTGCTCCGAGAGTGCTGGTAGTTCTGGTTGAACTGCCGAAGATCTCCGAATTTACCAGCGTCGTTGAGACGCCCGAGTGCAGAGATCCACGCCTGGGATTCTGCCTGCCCCTGCAATGCCGTGCTCCGCCTGTTGCGTGAGCCGTCCAGTCAATGATTTCACGCGAGCGGGCGTGCACATTGATGATTGCGATGTCTCGGTTCAGGGTATTCGTTCGCACTCAAACTGCGTTTTTCGAATGCTTGAATTCATTGATATCGTCGCTGCTCTTCTCGCTACAACTCTCTCAACGCGAACGTTCATCGATCGTATTCGCCATTCCTGATTTTCAGGCAATCATCTCGGCTGCGGCCTGCGCGGTGCGTTACACGGGTCCGACCAGTCCGTGCACTTAGCGGCCGTGGCGAGGTGTCTTTCATTTTTGAACTCATTCTATTTCCTGCTGCTGAAGACTTTCTGCTGGATAACAGTCATATGAAAACATTTCCTTATACACGACGTGCATTTACTCTGATTGAATTGCTGGTCGTAATTGCGATCATCGCCATTCTAATTGCGTTACTTCTGCCCGCAGTACAGCAAGCTCGCGAAGCTGCTCGCAGGACTCAATGCAAAAACAACCTGAAACAAATCGGCCTGGCGCTGCACAACTATCTGGATGTCGCTCAGGTGTTACCGCCGGGCTGGATCGCCGTCGATGACACAGGCGCTCCCAGCGCCCATGAAGGTAAAAGCGGAGTTGGTTGGGCGACAATGATTCTGCCCTACATGGAACAGGCCAACATCTACAGTCAGTTCAATGCCAGTCTGCCGCTGACCGATCCCGCGAATGCTGCGTTTCTGCGCAATCAGATTCCTGCGTACAAATGCCCGTCCGATCCGCAGCCGGAGTTCTTCATCATTGAGGAAGAAGGCACCGGCGTCCCGATTACAGGTTTGCCAATCGCAAACTACATCGGCAACTTCGGAACGGAGGAACTGGATGGATGTGAAAATGCTCCCGGAACTCTTCCGGTCATGGCTGACGGAACTTGCAAGGGAAATGGAGTCTTTTATCACAACAGTAAGGTTCGCATCGCCGACATCACGGACGGGACGACCAACACGTTCATGGTTGGCGAACGAAAGACGGTCGCAAAACTGGGCTGGTATTCGTCATGGCCCGGCATGATCGCAGAGGGTGAAGAGGCGTTTCAGCGAGTTTGTGGCTCAGCTGACCACACGCCAAATCATCCCTCAACGCATTTTGATGACTTCAGCAGTCCGCATGTCGGCGGAACGCAGTTTTGTCTCGGCGACGGGTCCGTGCGATTCATTTCCGAAAACATCGATCACGGCGTTTACCAGTCACTCGCCACAATCCAGGGCGGTGAAGTTATTGGTGAATTCTAGTGATCTCGAAATCCATCTGAGTCGCTGAGATCTATTGACAGGGCAAAACTATGTCGATGAAATTTTTCTCGACAGGTTCACCGGCAAATCCGAACCTTGGTCAGAGTCGATTCGAACGCAGGCTGAATTGACTCATCAAAAAAAGCAATTCAGCCGACGCCAGGACTCGCAGTCATTCAACACTTTGATAACGACGCAGCGGGGAATTCCTACGAATGGATGCAGCCGATCTGGTCAGCATGTGATCAGCGTGTCGAACGATCGTACTTCGATGGCAACGTCGTCGCAATGGCTCATGGATTTCCGTTGGAAAATCGAGCGACGCAAATGTTGAACTGCAGCGACAATGGAAAGGCGCTTGTCATGTTCGTTAGTCGCGCGTCCGTCGCGAAATCTCGAATCACAACGGCACATCGTTTTCGCACAATGGTGACTGAGTCGGATACTCAGGCTCGCAGCGCAGCCGGATCATTGCATTGGATGACCGTGCTTTTGGCCTTGCTCGCCTCATTGGCTTTGTGCTGGCTGACGCAGACCGAGGAAGAAGTTCTGAGTCCCTGTGGATTCAAATCGCTGTCGAAGTTGCTGCGACTGTTGGGGGCACATTAGTGGTTCGCCGTCGAATTGCTTTGC
>JANOZG010000644.1:0-4285 GCA_031429275.1 Planctomycetota bacterium | reverse complement strand
CAGCCGAGAGATCTTGACCCGCGAAGTTCCCTGCGGATCGCCAACAGTCAATGACGCCTGCCCGATCATCAGTACCAGTCCTGTTGCCAGAATTCCAGCCAGTGTATTGGCAAGCGAAAATGTGGCAAACGGTTCTGAACTGCTAAGGAGCCGGTTCTCCCACGCGATTCGCGACGTGCCGTGCATCGGAATATCGTGTTCCTGGAATTCTCTGGTGATTTCGCTGATTCTCGACATCTGCGATCCGTTTCCATCCGCCAACGCCTGATCAAGTTCGCTTCTCAAATCGCGATACCACTGTTGCTGTTCCGCATAGAAAACATGATGTTGCCAGATCCCAAAACAACTCAGCCCGACACACAAGGCGATTACTACTGCAATTGCCTGAGCCGCAACGTGTCGATTTTGAAACAGCGACCGAAAAATTCGCCATGCGACCAGCAAACCGATCCATTCAAACGTCAGATTGAGTGCCGCTCGACGATCACCTTCCACCTGAAAAACAACCAGCGTTGAGATCACGTGCCCGACAGCAATGAGCAGCACACCCAGATCCATCCAGTCGAACTTAGGCCGGCGCGAATCGGCTTCATCCGAATTCCACCAGCACTGCAATTCATGCAGCATTCCCAACAGCATCCACAGCGTGACCAGATGCAGTCCAAGGCCACTGACAGCTTCTTCCGTCGGCCACAGAAATCCAGCCGTCAGCAAAGCAAACGCCAGCATGGAAATCGACAAACGCATCAGCTACGACCTTTGCTTGCCCTGAAACTCATTCACAGAACGCCGTCCAACAGTTTCCAGAATCGCGATCACTGCCAGGATGCAGAAGATCAACGCGATCACGAGAATTGCTCCTGTCCAGTCCGGAACTTTGTAAAGCAGCAACCCGCCAAGGCCAGTCATCATCGTCGTCAGATGAATGGTGAGCACCGCGTGAGCTGGCTTCATCCCGAGTTCTACGAGTCGATGCGAAAAGTGACTCTTGTCACCATGAAACGGACTTCGCCCTTGGCTGAGACGAATCAAGATGACCGAGCAGAAGTCATACAAAGGCACGGCCATCACACACAAAGGAGCCAACATGACGTGTCGACTTCCGGTGCTTTCATAGAACGTGCCTGTGACAGTCAACGTTGCCAGCAGAAAGCCGATGAGGTTACTGCCACAGTCTCCCATAAAGATACTTGCCGGTGGTCTGTTCCAAACCAGGAATCCCAACAATGAACCTGCCAGAAACAGCATCAGAACAACCACCGACCATGCCGGCGTTTTGACCATGACAATCATGATCGCCGCAAAGATCATTGACGCGATGAAACCAATCCCCGCCGACAACGCATCCATGTTGTCCAGGAAGTTCATCGCATTTGTCAGCACCAGGATCCACAACACGGTTGCAGCAAATCCAAACCATGGTTGATCGACGAACACGGTCGCTCGTACACCAGACGCGACGACCCCAACCGCCACCGACAATTGCAGCCCAAGTCGAAACTTCCACGACAGATTCCAACGATCATCAGCGAGTCCCGTGAGAAACAACGCACAGGCACCGGCGCCAATTGCTAAGAACTGCGACAGCCTCTCTGGCGTCTGCTTGATTGCTTCCACCACCGGATCAATTCCGGCCAGATGTTTCCAGCCGCTCATCAAGCAAGCCGCGACAACAAACACCGTGGGAATCATAAAACCCAGAAAGATGGCGATGCCACCGCCTCGGGGCGTCGGTTGGACATGAACTTTGCGATGCCCTGGCAGGTCGATCAAACCCAACGCCGGAGCCATTTTTCTGACGAGAGGTGTCATCGCGCAGGAGAGCACAGCCGCCGTCAGAAATCCTCCAATCAGAAACTCCAGCATCGAAAACTCTCACAGTTGCGTGGCAGATACATCGTTGTGGCAGGTTGTACGCCAAAAGTCTGCCTGTAAGCCAACTCAAAAGGCTGTTAACGCGAAATGATGCTGTTTTTGACGCAAAACGCGATCAGCGGTACTCCAAAATGTCCAGCGAATCTTTAGACTTGCGATCACGGAACGTCGTTTTTTGTGATTTCCAGTGCCACTTAGCAACCTTTATATCTGAGGTGTTTTAACTTTGGCTATTGGCATTAGGCCAATTGAAAGGACGCATTACGCTTTTACAGGAACTTCTTGGATTACCTCTGGCTACGCCGGATGAGTTTGCTCAATACGATTTGTCTCAATTAAGTGCTCTTGAAGAACGTTTGCAGGAACAACTACGGTCACGAGGTTAGGCGCGTTCGATCGAATTGCTTTAGCGGAGATGGAGTTCGTACCGAGGCTTGATACGACACGGAGTCTCTATTCGATATCACGGACTATCTCTGCGTTTTCGGCCCTTCTTTCCTTTGTCATCAAATGTCGATTTGCGTCGCAACATGTGATGGTAGCTTTGGGCGAAACGATGGGCTTCGTCGCGGACGTATTGTAACAGGCGCAGACTGAAGGCGTGGCGGCTGAGTCGTAATGGTTCGCCCTCCCCCGGAAGAAAGATTTCTTCTTCGCGTTTTGCAAGTGAAATGGTTGTCGGTGGATTGATATTCAGCATCGCAAACGTTTCCATCACCGCACTCAACTGGCCTTTGCCACCGTCAATCAACAGCAGGTCAGGAAACGATTCACCTTCCTGAGTCAATCTGCGAAACCGTCGCGTGATCACTTCACGCATAGATGCAAAGTCATCGACACCTTCTACTGATTGAATCTTGTATCGCTTGTAGCCGGGCTTGAACGGCATGCCGTCGATGAATTGAACAAGACTCGCTACAGTTTCGCTGCCTTGCAGATGGGCGATATCAACGCCTTCAATTCGGCGCGGAATATCATTCAGTTTCAGCACCTTCTTCAATCCCGCCAGCCCCTTTTTGGGATCGATGTAAAACACTTCAGGCTGAGCGTGACTTTCCAGATCGCCGCGGAGACTGAGACTCTTGAGGGATTCTATCTCATCGCGAATGCGCGCGGCCTTTTCGAATTTCAGCTCCTTTGATGCCTGCAGCATGGCGGCCGCCATTTCTTTCAAAAGACTGGCTTTGCCGCCATCCAGAAAGACACGCAGGCGACGGATATCTTCGCGGTAGTCTTCTTTGCTGACTCGAAAATTACATGGAGCTGTACACTGATTGATGCTAGCCAGAAGACACGGACGAAACCAACGCCAGCGTTCGTCGTTTTCGGCGATGTCCAGCGTGCAGGTACGAAAGCGAAAAATCCGCTGCAGCACAGCAATCGTGCCTCGAAGTTGTCCAGCATTCGTAAAGGGACCGTACAACTTGACGCCCGATGTTTCCGGCTGTCGAGTGAATTCTACGCGTGGAAAATCTTCATGCGTTGTGATCTGCAAATATGGAAACGTTTTGTCGTCTTTCAACATGGCGTTGAAACGCGGCTGAATGTCTTTAATCAGGCGAGCTTCGATCAACAATGCGTCAACTTCGCTGTCAGCGTCGATGTAGTCGATATCTGCGATCTCAGGCACCAGCTTAGCTGTCCGGAATTCGAGTTCAGCGGCCTTTGTGAAATAGCTGCCCGCTCGGCTGCGAAGATTGACGGCCTTGCCAACATAGATGACTCGCCCCTGAGCATCCTTCATCAGATAAACGCCCGGGGTGGTTGGGAAAGTACGTACTTTCTCGCGCGGTGCATCCTGGCCCTGCAATTCAGTATCGAAAATCTCGCCGCCGGACGATTCATCGTCAGGCAGTGGAGTGCTTAAGACGTCACCATCCATGATGGGAATTTTCGTAAAAATGGCCCGCAAAACGCGATGAATCATTCCGAATCGTGCAATGTACCCCGTGTTTTCGAACGATCCAGCCTCAATTGTGGAACTTGGTTGATTTCACGCGGCGAAAGTGTTGATTTCTAACTGCTTTTTCGTAGGGTTTAACACTTGAATCACCGTTTGGACAGGCGGTTTTGGGTTCAAGACAATGAATTTCGAAGTTAGTTTTTGAAAGGCTGGGAACATGAAGTTAATTCGATCAGTAAGTATGTTGGCGTTGTTGGGAAGCGTAACGTGGATGCTGGGATGCACCGCAAATGAAAACACTGCCGGAGCGGGCGGCGGTGGTGCTGGTTCAGGCGTGGCTGGTGGAGCCGAAGTTCCTCATTCTCACGAAGCTGCACCTCCTGTAACGGAAACACCGGCAACGGAAACACCGGCAACGGAAACACCAGCGACGGAAACACCAGCGACGGAAACACCAGCGACGGAAACACCAGCGACGGAAACGCCGGCTGCCGATGCTCCAAAGGA